>JAZDPM010000307.1:0-9460 GCA_043797725.1 Chloroflexota bacterium | reverse complement strand
GGGGACTTCGTGCGCATCCCCAGCACGTAGACGAGCGCGATCACTCCGAGTCCCAGGATCAGGGCGCCCGCGAGGGCCGCCAGTTGCACCAACATCGGTACTTCCTCATACGTCGCGGCCTGGTACACTGTAAGCCGACGGTGTAAGCCTACGACTACACCGTAAGCCTGTCAAGAGCTGAGGATCGGATGACGAAACCGCTGATGCCACCCGCCCGAAGCGCCGCTCGCCGGAAGCCGCTCAGCCGGGACCGCGTCCTGCGGGCGGCCATCCGCCTGGCAGACGAAGGCGGCATCGACACGGTCTCGATGCGCAAGCTCGGCCAGGCGCTCCGGGTCGAGGCGATGTCGCTCTACAAGCACGTGGCCAACAAGGACGACATCCTCGACGGCATCGCCGACCTCGTCATGGCCGAGTTCGAGGTGCCGTCCCGGGACGTCGACTGGAAGACGGCCGTCCGGCGGGGTGCGATCTCAGCCCACCAGACCCTCCTGCGCCACCCCTGGGCCAGCAGCCTGATCGAGTCGCGCCTCAAGGCCGGTCCCGCGAGGCTGCGCTACCTTGACGGGCTGATCGGCGCCCTCTCGGCGGCGGGATTCGAGATGCCGCTGGTCATTCGCGCGATCATGGCGCTGGACAGTCATACGTATGGCTTCGTGCTCCAGGAGCTGGCCTGGGCGTTCGACGTCGAGAACGCTCGGGAGATGGCGGCGACCTTCGCGCGTGGTCTTCCCGCGGGCGAGTATCCGCACGTCCTCGCGATGGCCGAGATGGTGACAACCACCCCGCGCGGCATCCCGGCTGATTTCGAGTTCGGACTGGATCTGATCCTCGACGGCCTAGAGCAGCTCCGGGACACCGCCGGACACTGATCGGGGTGACGCGACCCCGACGATATCGAGGCGGCGGGCGGTCGCCGACTCGGCGTTCGCCATGATCCGGTCCGGTTCAGCGACCGCAGCGGACGCGATCCCGACGTTAGCTAGTGATCCCCCGGCGGTTGTGCTCACGCCGGGCCAAGCTCGAGCCCATGGGACGCCCGACATCCAAGCCCGAGTTGCTGGCGGCCGCCGAACAGGAGTTCGATCGGCTGTGGGACACGGTCGATGCTGTGCCGCCCTCCGACCGTGAGGCGCCGGGTGCGTACGACTCCTGGTCGGTGAAGGACATCCTCGCCCACCTTGATGCCTGGGACCGCATGTGGATGCGCTGGGAGCAGACCGGGGTCCGGGGAGAGCCGACCCCGATGCCGGCTGAGGGATTCACCTGGGCCCAGACCCCTGCCCTCAATGAGCGGATTCACGCCGACACGGCCGGTGAGCGGTGGGATGAGGTGTGCGATCGGCTTCGGGACTCCTACTCCCGGATCATGATCGTGCTGTCCGGATACTCGGACGAGGACCTGGGGGACGTTGATGGTGGGCGGCCTTGGCGATCTTGGAGGTGGGGGCGTCGAGGTCTCACCGAGGGTGTCAGAGTCCCTCTCGGCGGCGCTCAGCGCGACGGGCATGCGGCCCCGGTAGTCGGGGAGGTTGACGCCGAGCTCGGCGCGACGACCATCCTCGAACTACCAGCGGTGACGAAGGCTGCCCTCATGCGAAGTGCCTCGCTTCTGCGGCGAGCCACTCATCGCGGCCCTCGATCGGCATGCTGTCCATCCGATGCCGCCCGGCCCGTCGGAGCGATCGAGCGCGTGGTTCACCACCGGCCGGGATCCGACGCGCGCTCAAGGCTGTGGGCATGGGTCCGGATGTGGTCGCGCACCACCTCCAAGTGCTCGGTGGGGGTGTACGGCCGCGAGCCGACTCGGTATGGGATCAGGCCGAGCGTGGGCGACAGGATCGAGGCGCGGATCGTCGCGTGAGCGGCTCGGAAGCGGTCGACGATCGTGTCCAGCGGCACGGTTCTCGCCTCTGCCACGCCACGCTCGTTGAGGTCCGAGAGTCGGCCTCGAAGGGGCGTCGGCCGGCGTCCATGGACCAGGTCGTCCACGCTGCGGGCGAAGCTCTCGTGCCAGAACGTGACGTGGCCCACGACATCGCGGACCGCCCACGAGCCGTCTACGAGCACATCGGCAGAGGGGTTTGCAGCGGCGGCCGCCAGCAACCGCTCGACAGCCGAGTCAAGGTCGGCGAGCAGCGCGGTGCGCACGGCCAGCTCCGATCGATCCGCGACCTCCGAGCTGGAGCCGTTCTCGTGCGCCATGGAGAGGATCTTCGCTGATCCCGCCGCGGCCGGCAGCGAGCGTCCACGACTCTCTTGGCCGGGGAGGTGCCGACGAGGTCCGGTACCCGTCCCTCATGCGCTACGTGTGTGGGGCCAGCCTCGAATGCACCTGTGTCAAGACTAGCGCGTGTGCTAACGTCCGTGATATGGCTAGTGATACCCATCGAACCCTGTCGACGGACGCCGAGATCTCTGCATACCTGCACCGCTCGCGGATGGCGATCCTCGACGTCCTGCGCGACGGCCCCGCGACGACCACGCAGATCGCCTCACGCCTTGGCGTCCATCCGGCCAACCTGACCCGCCACATCAGGGTGCTCCAGAAGGCCGGCCTCGTGGCCCTCGTCGAGAAGCGGGACACCGGCCGGAACCTCGAGAAGTACTACGCGGCGGCGGCCCGGCGCTTCCGTGTAGTCCCGGAGACGGCCAACCTGACCGCGCCCCACCAGATCGCGCTCAACTTCGCCCGCAGCGAGCTCTCCGCCGCCCTGGTTCGCCTGCCCGACGAGACAACTGGCCCCGTCACCGCGCTGGTGCTCCATGCGAGCGTCGCACCGGGCAGGGCGAAGATGTTCGCCGAGGAGCTGGCCGGGCTCGCCGAACGGTTCTCCGCCGCCGACCGGGGCGACGGAAAGGCCTATCAGCTCGTCCTCGCGCTCTACCCCGGCGACGCCGACGCGAACGAAGAGCGCCAGTCGATCCGGCTGACGCGAGGCACGGAGCAGCGACGATGACGACGGTTCGGACCGTCGCCGACGCGGTCGCCAGGTGGGGAAAGGCCGCCACGCGCCTGGCGAGCCGGCGTCCGCGTCGCGCCGCCGGGGCTCGGCCTGGCTGGGACGCCTGGCGCGCGGGCGACTTCGCCGTCGCGCGGGAGCACGCGGCCGGCCTCGTCGCCGCGGGGCAGGTCGTCGATGAGGCCCGGCACCTGCTGGTCCTCGTCGCGTCGGTTCTCGGCGAGTACGACGAGGCGATCGCGAAACACCGGCTGATCGACCCCCGCTACCGGTGCCTCCCCGAGCTCGACGAGCCCGTTCTGTGGGCTCACATCCACGGCGACGACATCGCCGGCGCCCTCGCGTTCGCCGAGAGACGCGGCCTCGGTCGGCGCGGTGCAGTCACGCAGCGGCTCCGCCTGGTGCTGGCGAACCCGCTCAAGGTCGAGATCGGGGGCGTGGTCGACGTCCCATTCACGGACGACGCGCTCACCCCGCTCATGCCGGGGTTCACCGCGCTCCTGAACGGCCGACCGACCGTGGCCCGCCTCGACACGGGCGGCTCGTTCATCCACATCACGTCGGAGGCCGCCGCGGCTTTCGGCGTCGAGACGGTCTTTGCGGAGCGGGAGTTCGCGGCCCTCCGCTGGCACACCGTGCGCCACGGGTTCGCGGACCTGGAGCTCGGGCCGATCCGCCTTCACAACGTCCCGGTCATGGTGCACGAGGGGGCCCTCCAAACCGGGCCGATCGCCGCGGCCTTCGGCGTCGAGCTGGGGCCGATCATCGGCACGAACGTCCTCGAGCGATCCCTGACGACGGTCGACGCTCCCGGTCGGCGGCTCCTCCTGTCGCGGCGGGGCGATGCCGAAGCCCGCGCCGCACATCTCGCTCAGCTCGACGCCGCGCAGCACGAGGCGCCGTTCGCGCTGTGGAGCGATCACCTGATGATCGCCCGCGGCCGCGTGGGCGGTGTTCCCGACGCCAACCTGTTCGTCGACTCCGGGCTGGTCGCGTTCACCGCCGAGCAGGGGCAGGCCGCAGTCCTCGCCTCCCGAGGTGCGTTGTCGTCCTGGGGACTGGCCTTGCCAGCAGACGGTAGCTTCGCGGAGCTGCCGGGCCCTCTCGCGATCGGGCCGGCGGCACGGGACGGGCTGACCGCCTACTCGATCCCCGATCCCACCTGGCGCGACTTCGGCGCCTGGGGCGGGATCCGCGTGGATGCCCTCGTCTCCTGGGGGTTTCTCCGGCACTTCTCGTGGACGATCGACTTCGACCGCCGGCGCTACCTCTTCGGGGAGGCGCCTGGCCAACCGGCCTGATCGCACGTCCTCGGCCTGTTCTGTTTCGCTGTGCGGCGCGATCGGATTGACCGGACGATTGCGTCGACTGGCTTCGTGTTCGCGAAAGCCGGGCCGCGATCCGAGCACGCAGATCCGGACGGGTGCCCAGTGCTGGTACCATATAGGGCATGAAGAAGACCACCGTCTACCTCGAGCCCGAGCTGGACCACGCACTCGGTCGCCTGGCCGCCCAGCGGCGCGTCTCGAAGGCCGAGGTGATCCGAGCCGCGTTGCGGGATGCGGCCAGGCATGTCGAACGGCCCCGGATCACAGGGATCGGCCTGGCCGTGGGCCCGGGCGACGTGGCGGACAACGTCGATCGTCACCTCGCCGAGACCAGCTTCGGCAGCGAATGATCATCCTCGACACGTCGGTGATCTACGCGCTGCTCGATGCGGCTGACGGCCGACACCGCCAGGCGCTCGAGTGGTACGACGCGCTCAATCAGGAGCTGGTCACGACGCCGCTCGTGCTCGCGGAGGCCGATCACCTGGCCACGACGCGCGGCGGCCCCCGCGCGGTTCGGGCGTTCCGGGCCGACGTCAGCGCGGGCGCCTACCTCGTGGAATGGTGGCCGACCGCCGCCCGGGAGGCCGCCGAGCTGGCTGATCGTTACGCCGACCTCGGCATCGGCCTGACCGATGCGTCGCTGGTCGTCCTGGCCGCACGCGTTGGTTCGGCGGATGTCGCCACCTTCGACGAGCGGCACTTCCGGGCCGTCCGCCCGCTCGGCGTTGCGGATGCGTTCCGCCTCCTGCCCCTCGACAGCTGAGGGTAGGCGCCCGATGCTTCGCGCCTTGGACTGGCGCAGGCGCCCGCCCCTACGTTTGACTCGGGCTCCTGAGGCTGTCCACGAGTTGCACAACCCACCGGTCGAAAGCGCCTGCGAAGTCGTCGCCGAATGCGTCGAAGCTCGGCTGAGGGAGCCCTTCGTTCATGATTCGGGGCCGCAGACCCTCGACGAGTCGGCGTGCCTCGATCGCCAGCACCGACGGCGACATCCCGTCTCGCTCTCCGAAGCGGAGCACCTCGAGCGCCACGCCGAATCGGGTGACCCAGTCTGGCTGGGCGATGGGTGGTTGGAGGTCCGGGAGGATCTCGCCATCCCGGGTCAAGGCGACGCGTCGCTCGTTGCCGACGGCGCGAGCCTCGAGCAAGCCTGCCAGCACGAGCGCGTCCACGGCGAACGCCACATTGGGCTTCGTGAAGCGCGTCTTGCGGGCGAGGTCGGCCACGCTCAGACCGATCTGAGGCGCGGCCAGCAACGCCGCGAGCACGTCGGCCCGGGCATTCACCCCAAATGCGGCGCGCAGGCGGATTCGGAGCCGCGGCCGCGCCAGGGCTGAGTCGAGTCGAGCCTTGCCACGCGTGGCGTAGTCCGGGCGCGGCAGGGTCGCCATCGGCCAGGATGGACCGCCTCCGGCGGCGACCGTGGCCACGTACTCGCCGATCGCTTCGGGCGGCGTCCTGAGCTCGCGCGTCACCTGCTTGAGTCGCGATCCGTTGACATACCGGCCGTAGGCGAGGCACCAGTCGGTGCTGACATCGCGCAGGCGCGCGTCGGCGTCGCCCAGCTCTGCGGTGAGCGCGATGAGCGCTTCGGGATCGACCACGGCATCATCCCGCTCGCCGACGGCGTCGACACCGAGCGCGATCCATTGGATCCACGCCCGGTTGAGCAGGGCACTCTCGAGCGAGCTAGTCGAGCGAGGCATCGGGGTCCTCCACCCCGAGTTGGCGGAGCGTATCGACGAGCAGCGATCGGTACCCAGGCGATGGATCGTGCGTGATGCTCCACCGAGCAGCTGTGAGGAGCTCGTCGCGGTCCGGACGGAGTTCGCGCAGATCCTGCAGGTGCCGGCTCCGAGGTCCCTGGTCCGCGGCCGCGTAGAGCCTGAAACAGACCATGTCGAAGCGACCCGCGAGCCACGCGACGAGGCCGCGATAGTCCTGTCGCTCGAGGCGCCCGAGGAAGCCGTCAGGAAGTCCCAGATTGAGCAGCGACTCGGGGCCGAGGTTGACCCAGTCGCTCGCGAGCCCATACGTTCGCGCGACGTCGACGACCGCGATGCCCAGCGATTCGGGCATCGGTCGCATGGGCTTGATCCCGTCGGCCGTCCACTCGCCGAGAAGGTCGAGATCCTTCGTGGTGGGTCGGGTCACAAGCCCACGCAGGATGAGGTTGCCACCCCCGATGAGGACGACCTCATAGTGGAGCCCGCGGGCCTCGAGAAGCTCCCGAGCGCCCGGAGCGCTGTCTCGAGCTGGGTTCGACCGATCGATATCATTCCCCGACTCTAGACGAGTCGGAAGAGAGAGTCAATCTGGCGAATCGCCAGAGTAAGACTTACCTCCAGACGAGAGGGACGTCGCAGACGGGTGCCGTTACTAGCGCCCTCGCGCGTCGGGGCGACCGGCCGTCGAGCATGGTGCCCCGGAGCCCCCTCAGGAGACGGTCAGGCGCCCCCGCAGGAGATCCGCCCCGTCGGCGTCGGCCAGGCGGTAGGCCCACCCCGGACCGTCCGGCCAGGCCGTGGAGACGAGCGCCGCCCCGGGCTCTGCCGGGCGCAGGTACTCCAGGCAGTAGGCGCGCGGCAGCGCCGCGATCGCGGCCGCGCCCGCGGGCCCCGCACCAGCGATCGCCTCGTCGAGCCAGTCGAGGTAGACGCCGTTGTTGGCGTGGTTCATGGGATCGAGCTCGCGGAGGCGCGGCGTGAAGCGGAGTGCCATCGCATCCGGCGGGCTCGGCGACAGGTCCACGCGGATAGGGGTGAACGGCCCCGGCCCGTCGATCGGCGCGTGCTCGAACTCGGCCGGGATGCGGACCGGGGCGCGGCCATCCGTCATCGCCCAGTCGATCAGGACGAGGGCGCGCAGCTCGCCGGCGGGCCCCGCCACCTCGGTCTCCCGGCGGGCCATCACCCTGCGATACCCGGTGAGCCGCGTCGTCACGGCAACCGTCTCGCCGTCGGCGATCGCGGCCAGCACGCGGACCTCCACCGCCCGGACGAGCCAGGCGACGCCCTTCTCGCGATACCAGTCGCGGGCGAAGCCGAGCTCCTCGGAATGGCGCCAGGCGACGTCCTGGACGTAGCCCATGAGGGCCGATCCGCGGAGCAGGCCGCGTGGCGTGGCCTCGTCGAAACGGACCCGGTACGCCGCCGTGTGGCGCGCTGGCAGCTTCGGATCGACGGCCCTCATCGCGGCTTCTTGCCCGCGAGCGCGTCGAGCGACTCCATCGTGACCACGACGGTCCCCTGCTTGGGCGCCGTCTGCCCGGCGAGGCGGACGGCGCAGCTGGTCCGGAGGTCGTACACGACCAGGCCGACGCGGAGCGCGGCCTCCTCGTCCGCCGCGTGGCGTCGGGCGTCGTCCAGCTGGTTCAGGACGTCCGCGTTGATGCCCCGGGCTCCCCACTTGCAGTCCCAGGCCTCGGCCCGCCCCGGAATCTCGACGGTCAGGTCATAGGGGTGGATCTCGGCGGCGACGCCGTCGAAGAGGACGCGCCTCTCCCGGCGAACCGCGGGTGCCGCAGCGGGCCCCAGGCGCCGCGCGACGAGAAGCTGGGTCAGCTCCTCCACGAACGCCCCGCGGTACTGGGAGCGGGCCTGCTCGCCGCGCCCCGCCACCTCGAGGCTGGCGGCCAGGAGCGCCTCGGCTTGCTCGCGGTCGGGCGCGCCCGGGCCGAGGACCGTCGGGAAGATCGCCCGCCAGACATCGGGGTCGACGGACTCGCCGTTCATCACGGCGCGGGCCATGAGCCGCTGCGGGTAGGTCCCGTCCGCTGCGAGCAGCGCGAGTCGACCGACGAGCGGGTCGGCCTGGATTCCCGCGTAGACGACGGTCCGGGCGTCCTTCGCGGCATCCTGGAAGCGCATCGCCGTCAGCTCGCGGTCGGGCCGGCGGGGCCTGGCGTGGGGCCGGCGCCGGGAGCGCCGTCGGGCGTGCCGAGCGCCAGCTCGACGACGGCCGGGAACGTCGAGAGCCAGTCGATGGCGCGGTGCGGGTCGACGATCCGGGCTGTCTCGGCGCAGGCGGCCACGATCGCGGCGCCGCGGTCGGGGGCGAGAAGCGCCGCCGGTTCGACGCCGGCCGCCGCCCGCAGCCGCGACCGGCCCGCCTCCGCGAGGGCGGTGACGTAGGGCCACTCGTCCTCGATCGTCTCGCCCAGCTCGGCCAGTGCCTCGAGGGCGGCGAGGGCCGCGGCGAGGGCCGCGCCGCGCGTGGCCGGTGGTGAGACGGTGGGACCGTGGGCGGCGTCGGGCATCGGGACAAGCGTACTGCCGGAGGGCGGCGGGTGGGGCGCCCGGGAAGGGCCGCCGGAGGGCGGCCGGGGTCAGGCGACGCGCGGCCGCGAGCGGCGCTCGTGGTCCCCGACAGCGGCCTCGGCGCGGGCTGCCACCTCCTCGAGCTGTCGATGGCTCGCCGCGTCCCATGCGCCCGAGTAGATCCGGATGGCCGCCGACCGGAAGCTCGCGGCCTCCTGCCTGCCGCCGAGCCGCTCCAGCCGGCCGATCGCGTCTAGAACGCGCCGATAGACGCGGGGAAGCGCCTCGGCGACGGTGAGCTCCGGATGCATGGCCGCAGCGTCGTTCGCGGAGGCCGAGCGGGCCATCCCCCGATGGTCCGGTCGGCGGATGGTCCGCCGGGTCAGTCGCCGGGATGGGCCCCGGAGCGGATCTCGAACGGTCCGAGGTTCGACCCGCTGGGGCTCCAGCGCGGGACCACGCGTTCGACGCGTGCGCCGAGGGGGCCGTCGGCGAGCTCGCGGAGGAGCGCGTCGAGGACGGCGCGCGGACCCTCGGCCACGCAGCGCACGGAACCGTCGGCCTCGTTGGCGACCCAGCCCCGCAGGTCGAGGCGCTGGGCGACGTCCAGCACGAACCAGCGGAAGCCGACCCCCTGCACGCGACCCACCACGGTCGCGTCGAGGCGCACGGAATCGGCCGGATGCCCCGTTGCGTCGCTCACGGGCCGGCGCCCCGGGGGCGGGCGTGCGGCCAGGCCAGGACCAGAGTGTCAACGAGGAGCTCGGGGTTCGCGTTCGCGTCGAGGAGCTCCGCGGCCCGCACGAGCCGGCCGAGGAACGCGGAGCACGCCTCGGGCGCGACCGCGTCGGCGACGAGCCGCAGGTCGTCGAGGAGCGCCGTGTCGCGGGCGGCCGCCCCCGCACCG
>JAZDPM010000303.1:0-8590 GCA_043797725.1 Chloroflexota bacterium | reverse complement strand
CGGTCACGTCAGGCGCGCCGCCGGGGCGGCGAGGGCGATCTTCGACACGGCCGATACCCTAGCACGGGCGACGGCGGCGCCCGAGGCGGCTGGGCTGCGCGGCGCCGCTCCTCGGGGCCGCCGGCAGGTTCTGCTCGCAGGTCGTCGGAGCCGAGCCTCGCTCCGGGGAATGCAGGGCGTCGGAGTCCGATGCCCACGGCGCCCGGGTGCCTCAGGCGCTGGCGCCTGGCATGGGTCGTCTGGCGACCAGCGAAGGCCACGCCGCCACGGTGATCTCTACGGTTCGCCGCTCACGGACACGGCGGTGCCTTCCACGTCAGAGACACAACGCCGGAGTAGACCGGGTCGACACCTGCCTCGCCCTTGTAGTGCGCCCGGTAGTCGTAGGTGATGCTGCCGCTCGATCCCGATTGCGTGAGCGACCGGGACCAGTTGTTGCCGGTGTTGGCGTTGGTGGCGACGGCAGAGGAGTAGTCGGCGGTCCAGGTGCCCGAGGAGTGGAGCTTGCGGTCGATGTAGACGGTTCGGGAGGCGAGGGGGTTGCCGCCCAGGGTTCCGTAGTTGGTGTTCGTCTGGATCTCGAGGCGCCCGGTGATCGAGAGCGCGGTCCCGTAGCAGGCCGACGCGACCGGGGCGCTGATGGTGGCGGTGCTGACGAGGCCCGTGCTCCCGTGACCGGCGATGTGGTCGAAGCAGTCGGCGTAGCGGCCGGCCAGGGCCGCGAGGTCGTACTTGAGCTGGAACGCGGCCTCGTCGCACTTCTGGACATGGTGGGTGGCCCAGCCCGTCGCAGGACTCGATGGCGTCGTCGACGCCATGATCGTGTTCGTTTCGCCTTGCGAGTCGTGCCCCGAGACGGCCAGCGTCACGTGCTCGATCTCGTGGAGCGCGACTCGCCTGGCGTCGAAGCAGGTACCCGTGCAGCTGCCCGTTGTCTGGACCCAGGAATAGGGACGGACAGGTGCCTGGGTGAAATTGCGCAGGATTACCTGCCAACTCGTCGAACCCCAAGCTGTCGAGCAGCCGATCCAGTCACCGTCGCACGCTGGCACGCCGAACGGGGACTTGTAGGAGACGGTCCCGGCCCCGCTGGCCGCGTAGCTGAAGGTGGGCTTCCGCGAGTTGTTGTACGTGCTGTTGGTCCAGTCGATCCCGAACGCGGACCCCATCGCCCCCGTGAACCACGTCGGATAGGACCCTCCCCACTTGTATTGCAGCGCGGTGTCCTGGCTGTACTCGCGCACCGCGCCCGCGACCGGCGTGTGGGCCAACGTGACCGTCGCGCTCAGCAAGATCATGGCGATCGCGGCCACCGCCGCGCGGGCGACCCGAGAAAGACCTCTGTTCAAGGCACACCCCCTCCTGGAGCCTGGCCGCTCGGTCGTCACCGGATGCTGACGCGCAGGGCAGCGCGCTCGATCTGCCCGGTGGAGAGGTCGAGAAGGTCGGCCAGGAACGAACCGGTTCCGGCGAGCGCATCGGGAAACCCCCGGCCGCCTGGGATCAGGACTGCGTACCGGTCGTTCGAAGCCTCCGCCCACAGATCCGGTGCAGGTTCCGTCTTCGGGACACGCAGGAGTTCGCGACTCGCTCCTGAGCGGAGGTCGATGGTCGCCACCACGCGCTCGGACACCGCGATGTCCTGGTAGGCCTGGGCCAGCGTGGATCCGTCGCTCAGGATGTAGCCACCGCTCTCTGCCCGGGCACCCTCGTGCGTCCAGAGCAGCTTGCCCGTCGCCGCGTCGTAGCCATACGTGTTTGCGTTGTCGACCGTCACGAGGAACGCATCGCTCAGCAGCCAGAGGCCTCCCGCGAGCTCCGTCGCCGCCCGGGTCAGGGTGCCCGTCCCGAGATCGAGGGTCTCGATGTCGCAGACGTTCTTGAGCCAGACGCACGACCCGAGCGTCCTGCCGCTGGGACTCAGGACCAGCCTGGGGCCGCGGTGTACGGCGTTCCAGGGATTCTGGTCCTTCGGGTCCACGGCGACGACCTGCGGCGGGATCACCTCGCGCACCGAGCCGTCACCGAGCGAGAGCGCATCGACGCCCGGCACCTCGCCGGGGAGCTCCGTGTACTCAGCCGCGACGTAGGCCGTGTCGGCGCCCATCACCGCGGTCGCGATCGCGCCGGGCCGCTCGACCTCGACGATCACCTTCCCGCTGGCGACGTCCCGCAGGATCACCGTGGACGAGGTCGCGAGGCCGGAGGCGGCGACCGGCCCGTAACGGACCGCGAGGACGCGCCCGTTGGACGCGGCGAGGGGGATCTCGCCCTCCGGCAAGACCAGGTGGGCGCTTCCGTCGAGGGTCCCCGCGACGTATCCGACGCCCTCCACGGGGCTCAGCGTGACCCACGTGCGATTGGTCAGGCCCTCCGGCAGGGGCAGGAGGGCCGGCGGCGTGGACGGCGCGGCCGTCGCCTCCGGCGGCGGCGATCCTGGGGCTGCGGAGAGAGCGGCCGACGGCGACGGGGAGGCTCCCGCCGACCCGCCGAACGAGGCCCGCAGGGCCACCGCGAGGATGACGATGGCGATCGCGGTCACGAGCATCGGCGCGAGGCCCGAGAATCGCAGCGTGGGCTGCACGGAGCGCTTCGGTTGCATCGTTTCCCCCATGAACACCCGGTCCGGCGGTGCGCCACCTCCGAACGCGGTGACCGTAGCCTACTCGCCCCCCCCCAGAGGGGGTCAACAGGGAGGACGACGTAGCCATCTCGGGGCACATGACCGCCGACCGGCCCGTGGTTGCTCGGCGGTCCGATGGCGCAGTGCGACTGGCGGTCTGGAGTGGGGTTCCTCTCGAACGCAACGTGGCCTCGGCCACGAACCGGGCGGCTCGAGCCCGCGCCCGGAGGTTGCCCGGCGGCCTGTGCTACCGTCGGGGCGATGGCACCACCCTCCCCCGGGCCCCAGGGCGTCGGCCGCCCGGTGCGGCTCCGCCTGCCCGGCATGAACCGTGCGCTCGCGCTCCGCGAGGTCCGGTCGATCCTCCGCTACCGCAAGCTGGCGGCGTTCCATCGCCTGAGCGGCCGCGCCTCGCCGAAGCTCCGCGACCGCGCGCTCCGCCCGCCGCTCGCGGTCGCGCAGCGGATGGCGGAGCGCGATCCCGGCCACGCCGTCTGGGCCCCGACCGCGGTGCTGCTGTGCTGGGAGGTGGGGCGAACCCAGGAGGCCCTCGACCTCCTCCACCGCGGCCTGGCCGTGGCCGAGCCGACGGCGCTCCTCCGGCTCGCGCTGGTCGCCGTGGTCGTCGGCTGGCTCGACGAGACCCGGCCATTCGCCGAGCGCCTCCCCGAGGGCCCTCTGCGCCGGCGGTTCCTCGCGGAGCTCGCGATCGCCTCCGGACGCTACCAGGAGACCATCGAGCTCGCCGGCGGGCTGACCGGGCTCTCGGACCGCGGGCGCCGCCTCCGGCTCGTGGGCCGCGCCGAGGCCGAGCTGCGCGTCCTGGACCCCGCCTGGCGGCCCGCGCTCCCGCCCCGCGCCGTCCCGGGCTGGACGCCGACGCCGGGCCGGGTGCTCCATCTCCTCACCAACTCGCTGCCCTACCGCCAGAACGGCTACTCCCTCCGGGCCCAGCAGATCGCCCTCGCCCAGCGTGGCGTCGGGCTCGACCCGCACCTCGCTACGCGGGCGGGCTTCCCGCTCTCGGAGGGCCGGGCCGGCGCGCCGAGCCGGGAGCGCGTGGAGGGAGTGCCGTACTACCGGATCCGCCCGGACATGCCGCTCTCCGGGGCGCCCGACGTGCTGGCCACCGAGACCGCGGCCGGCCTCGACGCCCTGGTCGCGGAGCTCCGTCCGGCCGTCCTCCACCCGACCACCAACCACCCCAACGCCCAGGTCGCCCTTGCTCTCCGCGAGCGCTACCCGCTGCGGGTCGTGTACGAGGTCCGCGGCTTCCTCGAGGAGACCTGGGTCTCGCGGACGGGCGGCGACGGCGCGACCGCCGACCGCTACGTCCTGGGGCGCACGGTGGAGACCGCCTGCATGGCCGCCGCCGACGCGGTCGTGACGCTCTCCGAGACGATGAAGGCCGACATCGTGGCCCGCGGGATCCCGCCCGAGAAGGTGGTCGTGGTGCCCAATGCCGTCGATCCAGCGCGGTTCGCGCCGCGCCCCCGCGACGAGGCCCTCTGTGCGCGCCTCGGGTTCGAGAAGGGCGAGACCGTTCTCGGCTACGTCTCCAGCATGGTCGGCTACGAGGGGATCGGCTACCTCATCGAGGCGACGCGGATCCTCCGGGACCGGGGCCGGCGCGTCCGCCTCCTCCTGGTTGGCGACGGCGAGGAGCGCGGCGCGCTCGAGGAGCGCGCCCGGGCCCTGGGCCTCCTCGACGGGGGCGTCGCCCGCTTCGCGGGGCGTGTGCCCCACGGCGACGTCGGCGCGTACTACTCGCTCATCGACCTCTTCGTCGTGCCGCGCACGAACGATCGCGTCTCGCAACTCGTCACGCCGCTCAAGCCGTACGAGGCGATGGCCATGGAGCGTTGCCTGGTGGTGAGCGGCGTCGGGGCACTCCTGGAGATCGTCCAGGACGGCGAGACCGGGACGTCGTTCGCCCCCGAGGACCCGGTCGCGCTCGCCGACGCCGTGGAGCCGCTGCTCGACGCGCCCGGGGAGCGCGCCCGCCTCGGCGCGAACGCGCGAGCGTGGGTCCTGGCGAACCGGACGTGGGCGCGGAACGCCGAGCTCTACCGCGCGCTCTACGAGCGGCTCGGCGCGGTTTGAAGCCGCCGGCCACGCTCCGCCTCGCGGAGCGAAGGGTCATGGGGCGGCAAGGCCGGGGCCCGCTCCCCGGGGCACCCGCCGCACCGGCTGCCGACGGGTGCTACCTTTCCAGCCCGTGAAGACATCCCCGCGGGCGGCCGTGCCGGCCGGCTCCGCCACCGCCCGCCGCCGTCCGTTCGGCACCCTGCGCGAGGGGATCCACGACATCGCCTCGCGCAGGCGGCTGATCCGCTTCCTCGTCGCGGCGGACCTGAAGCGGACCCACGCCGATACCCTCGTGGGCCGGGCCTGGTGGATCCTGGACCCGCTCCTCCAGATGTCCATCTACTGGATCCTGTTCGCGCTGATCTTCCAGCGCAACATCCCCGACTTCGCCCTCTTCCTCTTCGCCGCCATCCTGCCCTGGAAGTGGCTCGCCTCGACCCTCGGCGACGCCTCGACGTCGATCTCCTCGCGGGTGGCCCTCGTCCGCCAGGTGCAGTTCCCCAAGCTGGTGCTCCCCGCGGCGTCGGTCGGCGCCGGCATCACCGGGTTCGGGTTCGGCCTGGTTGCCCTGGCGTTCTTCCTGATCCCCTACCACGACAGGATCAGCCCGTGGCTCCTGGCGCTGCCGATCGTCGCCGCCGTCCAGGCCGTCTTCATCTTCGCGCTGGCGATCGGGATCTCGGCCCTGAACGCCTTCTACCGCGACATCGGGAACATCCTGGGGCACGCCCTGCGGCTCTGGTTCTACCTGTCCCCCGGGCTCTACTCCCTCGACTCGCTGCCGGACGGCCCAGTTCGGACGATCCTCTCGCTCAACCCGATGGCGCACATCCTGGGCGGCTACCGGCGGATCATCTGGGGCACCGAACAGGTGGCCCACGGCGTCGCCCCGGACTTCGCGGCGCTTGGCGTGGTGCTCGTCGTGTCGCTGCTCCTCCTCGCCCTGGCAATCGTGGGCTTCAAGCGCGCCGAGCCGGCTTTCGCGAGGATCCTGTGAGCGACGCGGCGCCGGCCATCCTCGTCCGCGGGCTCGGGGTCCGCTACAACCTGACGCTCACCCGCCGGACCACACTCAAGGCCACCCTGGCGCGCTTCGGACGCCGCTCCGCGGCCCTGGGCGCCCGGCACTTCTGGGCCCTCAAGGACCTGGACCTGGAGGTCCAGCACGGCGAGACGCTCGGGCTGATCGGGCCCAACGGGGCCGGCAAGAGCACCCTGCTGCTCGTGCTTGCCGGAATCCTGGAGCCGTCCACCGGCAGCATCCTCATCGACGGGCGGGTGTCGACGCTCCTGACCCTGGGCGCCGGGTTCGATGCCGATCTGACCGGACGCGACAACATCCGTCTCTCGGGCGCCTTCCTCGGGATCGAGGGCCGGGAGCTCGAGGCGCTGACGCCGGGGATCCTCGAGTTCGCCGACATCGGCGACTTCATCGACGCCCCGGTCAAGACGTACTCGCTGGGGATGAAGGCCCGTCTCGGCTTCTCGATCGCGACGGCGATCACGCCGGACATCCTGCTGCTCGATGAGGTCCTCGGCACCGGTGACCAGGAGTTCCGAGCCAAGAGCCAGCTGCGAATCCGGGAGCTGATGACGCACGCGAAGGCGATCGTGATGGTCACCCACGACCTCACCTACGTCACCGAGTTCTGCAACCGGGCCGTGCTGCTGGAGCAGGGGCGCATCGTCCACGACGGCGCTCCCGACGAGACGGTGGCGCTCTATCGCGAGCGGGTCACCACGAAGAAGCTGCTGGCGGCCGGGACGTCCGGGCGATTCGAGGACGCCACCGCGACGTGAAGTCGGGCCGCGGTGGGCGGCAGGCGGGGCGGGGGGTCAGCGGCGCGAGAGGCGGATCAGGGCCAGGAATGCCCCGAGCGCGGCGCCGAAGGCGAGGGCCCCGCGCCAGTCGACGAGGATCTTGGCGTCGCCGTCGATCCGCCGCGCGACGGCCACGAGGATCCCGGTCGCGGGGCCGGTCTGCACCGTGTTCGCCACGACGGCGCGCACCAGCGCCTGCTCCACGTGAACGTTCTGGGCAACGACGCTGCGGACCAGGCCCTGCCGGACCGTGACCTCGCGGGCGAGGATGCCGCTCACCGCCCCCCTCTCCACGGAGGCGTGGCTGGCGGCGATCCCGCCGACCACGGCGAGGTGGGCCGCGACGTCCGTGGCGCGGACGCCGCCGATGGCCCCCCGCTCGAACTCGAGGACGTCGGCGGCGACGGCGCCGAGCGATCCGCCGGCCGGCGTGGTGGTGATGGACTCGGACTTCGATGGGTCGGACATTGAGGTTCCCTCGGTGGGGGTTCGGCGCGGCAGCGGTGCGCCGGCGGGGTGCCGGGCGGGCGGTCCGCGGGCTTCGCTGTGCCCAGCCTACCGCGTCCGGGGTATTCTCCGCGCGCCATGAGACCCCACCCGCACGCCGGCGCAACGAGCGGTCGCGCGCGCGTCCGCCCGTTCCTGCTCGCCGTGGTCGTCGGGTTCGTCGTCGCGGCGTGTGGCTCGGACACCTCGCCCGCGCCGTCCCCATCGACCAGCGTCGTCGTCGGGCCCACGGGCTCGGGGGTTCCGGCCACCTCCGAGATCCCGGCCCCGTCCCCGACACCGGTGCCGACCCCGGGCCCGACACCCGTCCCGACGCCGGTGCTCGCGGTCGCCCCGCTCACGGGTCGCCTGGTGACGCCGGAGCTCGCCGCCAGCCGCCCGATCGCGGTGATGGTGGACGACCACTGGGCCGCGCGCCCGCAGAGCGGCTTCACGGAGGCGTCGGTCGTCTGGCAGGCGCCCGCGGAGGGCGGCGTCCCGCGCTACATGATGATCTTCGCCGAGGGCGACCCGACGTCGGTCGGCCCGGTTCGCAGCGCCCGCCTCTACTTCGTCCAATGGGCGGCCGAGTGGAACGCGGTCTACGTCCACGTCGGCGGCAGCCCGCAGGCGATGGCGCTCCTCCGCGACAAGGGTCGGGGCCAGCTGGTCTACGACGCCGACGAGTTCCGCTGGGGCGGCACCTACCTGTGGCGGACCACGGACCGCTTCGCCCCGCACAACGTGTACTCGGACGGGAAGCGCCTGCGGGCGCTGGCCGCGAAGGTCGGGGCAGCCCCGCTCGAGGACGCCGGGCCGGCCTGGCGATTCGCTCCCGACGCGGCCCTGGACCTCCGTCCCGCCGGGTCCCGGATCGACGTCGCCTACCGCCTTGGCGCGTTCTCGTACCGCTACGACCGCCCCTCCAACACCTGGCGGCGCTACGTCAACGGGAAGGTGCAGGTCGACCGGGCGAACGACACGGTGGTCGCCCCGAAGAACGTCGTGGTCATGGAGGTTGGCTTCGGCCTCCTGGGCGCGGGCCAGAAGGGACGCCTGGAAGCCGCCAACGTCGGCAGCGGCCCGGCGTGGATCGCGACGAACGGGACGATCGTGCGGGGCACCTGGAAGAAGACGTCGGTCGCGAGCCCCACCCGCTTCTTCGATCGCGCCGGGAAGCAGGTCACCCTCACCCGGGGCCAGACGTTCGTCCAGGTGATGGACGCCGGCACGCCCGTCAAGGTGGTCAACGGCAAGCGGGTCTTCGATCCGGCGAAGGCGGCCGAACGCGGAGTCCGCTAGGCCGGGGGGCGTCCGTCAGGACCGGGGAGCGCCCGCCACCGCGGCGTAGACGGACCGGGTCTCCCGGGCGACGTCGGCCCACGTTCGCCGGTCCGTCCCGGCGCGGGCGGCCGCCGCCGTGGCAATCCCGCGGTGGACGCGGTCGTCCGCCCATGCCGCCCGGAGCGCGTGCGCCAGGCGGTCGGGGTCGCGCGGCTCGACGAGCAGGCCCGCCGGTCCGACCGCCTCCGGGAGCGCGCCGACGGCGCTCGCGACGACGGGAGTGCCGGC
>JAZDPM010000285.1:0-2470 GCA_043797725.1 Chloroflexota bacterium | reverse complement strand
CTGGACACCCCCGGGCTTCGAGAGCTCGGCCTGTGGGACGACGGCGTCGGCCTCGACCTCGCCTTCGCGGACGTGACCCGGGCGGCCGCGGCCTGTCGCTTCACCGACTGCCGGCACGAGAGCGAGCCGGGCTGCGCCGTGCGGACGGCCCTCGACGACGGCTCGCTCGGCGCCGACCGCTTCGAGGGCTGGCGCAAGCTCGCCCGCGAGGAGCGATTCCGGGCGCTCGAGATGGACGCGGTCGCCCGCCGCGCAGAGCGGAAGCGCTGGGCGGTCATCGGGAAGGCAGGCGCTGCCCGGTCGAAGGCGAAACGCGGGGAGTGGGGCGGCTGAGCGGCCGCTGATCGGCGCCGGCGGCGGGCCGGGCTACAGCGGCAGTCGACGCTCGCGAGCGACCATCTCGAGCCACGGCCGCTCGCGGGCGATCGTCGTCGCGGCGCCGTGGCCGGGGAGAACTCGGAGCCCATCGGGGAGGGTCGCCAGCCGCGCGAGGGACTCGACCATCGCGGCGGTGTCGCCGCCCGGGAGGTCCACCCTCCCCCACCCGCCCGAGAAGAGCGTGTCGCCCGAGAAGAGGATCCCCGTCTCGTGCGACACGAGGCAGACGGATCCCTCGGTGTGGCCGGGCGTGTGGAGGACGTCGAGACGCACCTCGCCGAAGCGGATGACCCCGCCCTCGGCCAGCTCGGCGGCCGGGACGCAGGGCGGGATCGGGAACGGGGCGAAGAGCGGCTGCGGGTCGGTGAGGCGGTACCAGTCGGCCGGGTGGGCGGCGATCTCTGCACCCCGCGACGGGCCGGGGCGATGGGCGCGGCCATCCGCCGCCACGACCGCCAGGCCGTGCTCAGTCGGAGACGCCGCCACGTTCGGCGATCCGGGCGCCGCGTCCGCCGGTCCGCCGGCGCGCGCCGTTTCGCGCGACCAGGCCTGGAGGGCCGCGTTCTCGCCCGTGTGATCCCAGTGGCCGTGGGTGGAGACGATGAGGGCAAGCCGCCAGCCGCGCGCATCCAGCTCGCCGGTGATCCAGGCCAGGCCCGGGATCGCCGCGTCGATGGCGATCGCCTCGCGGGTGCGGACGTCGGCAATGAGGTAGACGTTCGTCTGCAGCGGCCCGATGGCCTTCGTCACCAGCTCCATGGGCGGGAGTGTCGCACGGGCGGGTCTCCGTCGTGACACATGTCGGGATACTTCCGTGCGGGAAACCCCGGCCAGCGAGCCGACAGACGCCGGCTGACGCCGGGTTTTGTGCGGCGCCGAAGCGCCGGCTGTGCCACCGGCGGTGGGCCGCCCAGGGGCGCCTGATCTCGAAGTTGCCTTCGAGACGCCAGGCGGGCGACGTGCCGGGCGACGTGCCGGGCGACTGGGACGAGGGGTCAGCGCGGCTCCCAGGTCACGATGCCGGCCGCCATGGGAACCTCGCCGCGCAGACGGACGCCGCCATCGGGACTCGCGACCAGCCGGGCGTCCAGCTCGCGCTCGAGTGTCGCATCCTTCGCGCTTCCCGCTTCGAGGAAGAGCTGGGACCGCAGCCACCCGGCCAGCTCGTCGCGCGTCGGGAAGCCGCGCCCCGGCCGGGGCATGCGGACCTCCCGGGGGTCGCGGCCGCGCGCCCGGAGCAGGTCCAGGAACGCGTCGAGCGCCGGCAGCTCGGCCCGCTCCTCGCCGTGGACGGGCGGCCAGAAGACGTGGGCCGCCGCCGACGGCTGGCGGTCGGCGAGGATGGCTACACAGAGGCGGCCGGCTGCGGCCTCCATCGCGTCCAGGAAGGCTCCGATCGCCTCCACGTCGTAGCCGAGGTGTGCGATGAGGGCGACGTCGGCAGCCGGCGGCGGGCCGTCCACCGGGTCGACCGGCCAGCGGCCCTCGATCGCCCTGACGTTGGCGATCCCATGCTCGGCCGCCTGCTCGCGGAGCAAGGCGAGCATTCCCGGGGACGGGTCGAGGGCGATCACCTCGCGGACGCGCAGGGCCAGCGGGAGCGCGTAGCGGCCTGCCCCGGCCCCGATGTCGAGCCAGGTCTCGTCGGGGCGCGCGAGCGGGAGCAGGCCATCGAGGGCCTCGTCGTCGGTGCGGCGCGGGTCGGCGACGAAGTGTCGGCTGACGGGCGCGTAGAAGTCGCCGCCCTCGGGCGTCTCCCGGAGGCGGGCTGTCTGCTCGTGGTGGGCGCGAACGCGAGCCACCCAGGCGGAGGCAGCAGCCGCGGCGGGGTCGATGGCGGTCATGGACGGCTCCCTTCGAGAGCGGTGAGATCGGCCGGGGTGTCGACATCGGGGTTGGCGCCGGCGACCGCGACGCGAACGACGCGCTCGGGGCGGGCGGCAATGAGCGCGCCGAGGCCGCGGTCGCCGTGGAGGTCGGCGACGAGGGGCCACGCGGCAGGCAGGAGCAGGACCGGGTTCGGGGCGCCGTCGTCGGCGTATTCGGGAACGACCGCGAGCGTGCCCGACCGGGCAGACACGGAGGCATCCAG
>JAZDPM010000284.1:0-9313 GCA_043797725.1 Chloroflexota bacterium | reverse complement strand
CTCGAGGGGACCGCGCTGGGGGCCGCAGGATCAGCGGACGAGAGCGTCACGACGCCGGACGTGTCGGTCGCGCCGCCGCAGGCGGCCGCCACGAGCGCCATGGTCAAGGCAAAGGCCGGGAGGATGCTCCGGCCGCCCAGGAATGGGATCACGGTTGGTCTCCAGGCCGGTTGGGGCCGTACGGGTGCCTGGCGGGATGGGTCCCGACTCGCCTCATGGAGAAGGCGCAGCACCCCGAAGATTGGCCCAGTCTCCTGAGAAGACGCTGAAAGCCGGACCCACGAGCTGGAGGCCGCGAACCGCGGCACCCAGCATCTCTGGTTCCGCAACCCGGTGAAGGCCGGCAGCGACCGGCGCGCGGGGATCCTCTCCACGCACCCGTCCATCGGGGCCCGGATCGAGCGCCTGCGCCGGCTGCGCGGCATGGACGCCGTGGCCGCACGGCCGGCGCCGGTCCTCGACGAGGAGACCCAGGGCGAGCTCCCGCCCGGCCGGCTGCGTCGTCGGCCGGTCAGCCGGAGTACCGTGGCGGAACACGCCACAGGAGGACACCATGGTCAAGGACGCGAGCGGACGGGAAGGGCTCTCGGCGGGAGCGATCGCGAAGGCGCTGGGGGTGGCTCCCCCGGCGGTGAAGAAGGCCCTGGCGGCGCTCAACATCGAGGCGGACTTCGTCAAGGCGGGCTGCGCGTACTACTTCGTCGAGCGGATCGCCGCGATAAGGAAGGCCCTCACGTAGAGCCGGCCGACCTCGTCACACCGGCCTGACGGGAGGCTTGCTCGCCGTGGACCTTGTCGGCCGCACGATCGCCATCCTCCGCGTCGACGACGCCCGCTGGCAGGCGCTCGCGGCCGGCCTGGACCGGCATCTGCTCCTGCGCTCGCCGGCGCCGGGCGAGTGGTCAGCGCTCCAATGCCTTGGCCACGCGGTCGACACCGAGGCGGCCGTCTTCGCCACCCGCGTCCGCGCAATGCTGGCCGGCCAGCCCTCGTTCCCGAGCTTCGATCCCGAACGGGAGGCGACACCGATCACGGTCGACACGGACCCGGGGGCCCTCGCGGCCCGCCACGCGGTGCTGCGCGCCGAGAGCCTGGCCCTCCTGGCCACGGTGACCGAGGGAGACCTCGAGCGGAGCGCTCTTCACGCCGAGCTGGGCCCGGTCACGATGCGCGAACTGCTGAACGAGTGGGCCGCGCACGACCTGATGCACGTCGTCCAGGCGGAGAGGGCCGTCATGCAGGCGTTCATCCCCGCCACGGGGCCATGGCGCCGCCACTTCGCCGACCACGACGCGGACGTGCACGCGAACGCCGAAACCGGGTAGGGTCGCCGGCAGTGCCCATGGCAGGCTGGCAGTGCCCATGGCTGGCTGGCAGTGCCCCAGGCAGGCAGCCTCCGGGAAGGCCGGCGGGCAGGGTCCGGTCAGGTCCCTGCCGGGCCCCGGGCGTCGTCGCGGTCGGGAACGCGTCGAGTCCGGCCGTTGGCTCCCCACGCGGCGCCCGCTTCGAGGAATGCCGCGACGTTGGCCCAGGGCACGTCGGGCTCGTCGATGTCGTAGGCCGGGGAGAGGACCAGGCCGGCCGGCCCCAGCGTCTCGATCCGCTCGCGGACCTCGCGGCGGATCTCGGCGGGGCTGGCGAAGGCGAAGGTCGTCTGGCGGCCCACCGTGCCCCACAGGGCAAGCCGCGGGCCGAACCGACGCCGGATACGGAGCGCATCCATGTGCTCGGGTTGGAGCGGGTTGAGCCCCTGGAACCCGATCTCGACCAGGTCGTCCAGGATCGGCTCGACGTGGCCATCGCTGTGGTAGATGACGCGCAGGTCCGGCTTCACCGCGCGCGCCGCGTCGACGATGCCTGCCAGGCGGGGCCGGAAGAACTCGCGCCACAACGCGGGGCTGATCATCATCGTGCCCGGCATCCCGACGTCGTCGTCGAGGGCCAGGACGTCGACCCCCGCCCGGGCCAGGGCCGCCGCGTTCCGGCGGGCGAGCTCTGCGAGGCGGTCGAGCAGGAAGTGCGCCATCTCCTTGCGGGAGACGAGGTCGAACAGGAAGCTCTCCAGGCCCCGCAGGCGCCAGGCCGCCTCGAAGAGCTCGCCGCCGAGATGGGGCGTGTTGCCGCCCGCCGCCAGGCCTCGGGCGTGGAGGGCGGCGACCTGGCGGGCCAGCCCGTCGACCAGGTAGGGACCGCTCACGTCGGGGAACGGGAAGCGCTCGAGGTCGTCCAGCGTGCGGGCGCCCTCCAGCGGGTTGGCGTCCCGGTCGGTCTCGGGGTGATAGCCCCAGCGCGCGTACCGCGCCGCCTGGGACGAGCTGCCCAGGCGGGTGTCCCCGTCGTGAGGCATGGCTCGCCGCCGCAGCTCCTCCTCCTCCGGTGAGACGGGGAACTCCACGAAACCGACGTCGACCAGGTCGTCGCGCCAGGCCCCGGGCGGTGCGAGCGCAGCGCCGTCCACCTGGTAGAAGCTGAGCGCAAGCGGGATCCGGTCGGGGGCCCGGCCGTCGAGCGACTCGAGGATGCGCTCCCGCCCGTTCATGCGCTGCCTCCTCGTCCGGGAGCCGGCCGCCACATGACGGGCCTCGGCGCCGGTCGTCGCTCCGCGTCCGGCGTGCCTGCCGGGTTCGCCGCGAGTATGAGCCGGACCCGGGCGTCGGCGCAGGCCCCGGCGACCCACCGCCCGGGCGGGATCGGCAGACGCAGGCGCACAGCGGTGCCTCGCGCCGGCCGACGATCAGGCCCCAGGACCGGGGTCACGATGACGCCGGCCCCGATGTCGAGCACGTCGCCCGGATCGTAGAGCCCTCGCCGGCGGCAAGGGCCGCGCTGTCTCGAAGAGCGCATCAGCGCATCATCATGGTGATGCTATGATGCGTACATGCGAACCACGATCACCCTGCAGCCGGACACCGACGCCCTGGTCCGCCGCCTGATGCGAGAGCGCGGCCTCACCTTCAAGCAGGCCGTGAACGAGGCAATCCGGGCCGGGACAGCGCAGCCCGGACGCCGCCGCGCCTTCCGGACGCCGACCTTCGACATGGGAGTCCCGGTCGTGCCGCTGGAGAAGGCGCTCCGCCTCGCCGCGGAGCTCGAGGACGAGGAGCTGCTCCGCAAGCTCGCGGCCCGCCGGTAGGTTCGGGACGCCGTGCGCATCGTCGACGCGAACGTCCTCCTGTACGCGGTCAACGTGGCCGCGCCGCGCCACGCCCAGGCCCGTTCGTGGCTCGACGGAGCGCTGGCGGGGCGAGAGCCGATCGGGTTCGCCTGGACCGTGCTGCTCGCCTTCCTGCGCCTTGCGACGCATCCGGCGGTCTTCCCGCGACCGTTGACGGCCAGCGAGGCGACGGATGTCGTCCGCGCCTGGCTCGCGCAGCCGCCGGCCACCGTGGTCGAGCCGACGCCTCGGCACGCCGATCTGCTGGCGGGACTGCTCGCCGAGGCCGGGACGGCGGCCAACCTCGTCGGTGACGCCCACCTGGCGGCGCTTGCGATCGAGCACGGCGCCGTGCTGGTCTCGTACGACGCCGACTTCGGGCGTTTCGCCGGGCTACGCCGGGAAGTCCCCGGTGCCTGACGGCGCTGAACCGCTGACGGCGCGGCGGGTCCCGTCCGCCGCCCCGACCTCCCCCGGGGGGCCTGCGGCCACCCTCAACTTGCGGCCACCCGCAAGGGGTTGCTGTGGCGGTAATGTTCGCCTACGCCACAGGAGGATCCCCCATGGTCAAGGACGCCACCGGACGAGAAGGCCTCACGACAGGAGCCATCGCCAAGGAGCTGGGAGCCACCCCCGTCGCCGTGAAGAAGGCGCTCGCCGAGCTCAAGGTCCAGCCGGACTTCGTGAAGGCGGGCTGCACCTACTTCTACGCCGAGCGAGTCGCAGCGATCCGGAAGGCCCTCGCCTAGAGACCGGACCGGCGCGAGCGGCCGGGCAACGGGCTGTTCTCGTCCAGACGGGTCCGCGCCCCGCCGGCTCGTCGGGCGCCCCGCCGGCTCGTCAGGCAGCCCGCCGGCTCGTCGGGCGCCCCGTCCCCCGGCCCGCGCCCTGACCGCTCACCTGCCGGCCGTGCGTCGAACGCATGACCGCGCGCCCCCTGGAGCCCCCGCCGGTCCCGCCGGCATGATCCGTGCGCCAGGCGGCGGTATTCCTGCCCCGACCGGGTCGCCAGACCGGGCGGGACCGGGCGGATGGCAGGATCCGTGCGTCCGACCGCCGGGAACCTGCCGGCGGGCCACCACCCCTCGTCCCGGTGGTGCGTTGGACGCAAGGCGGTCCCGGGGCAGCGGGCCGGGCACGGCGGTCCCGCGGCACCCCGAGCCCGGGCGACCGTCTGGACCACCGCCCGCCCCCTCGGGGCCCCGGGCTTCCTGACCCCTGCCGAGTCCCCGGCATCGGCGGGGTCGATGTGTACGGAGGTACCGAACGAGTACACGGGCTTGCGTTCCGGCCGCAGGTCGTGTTCCATGGGCGCATCGCGCGGCTATCGGCCCCGCCTGCCCGGAGGTGCTCCATGCGTCCCCGTCTCGCCGTCCTGGTCACCGTGCTCGTGCTCGCGCTTGCCCTGCCCGCCGCCGCGGGCGCGCAGAGCCCGGGGCCCACGCTGCAATCGGAGCGAGCCCGCATCCTGGCCTACTGGACAGCCGGGCGGATCGCGCAGGCGATCCCGCGCGACTTCGAGAGAAGCTCTTCCGGCCAGCTCGTCCCGAAAGCGAAGCCGGGCGGTGGCGGCTCCGGGGCCGTCAAGGGCGCGTCGTGGACGGGCGACGGGATCATCACGACCCAGTCGGGCCGGATCCTGTTCACCATGGGCGGCCTCGACTACATCTGCTCCGGGTCGGTGATCGACGATTCGTCCGAGAGCAACGGCTACTCCACGGTCCTGAGCGCCGGCCACTGCGTCTTCGACGCCGTCGCCGGTTGGGCGACCAACTGGATGTACATCCCGCGCTTCGACGACGCGCCGTCGTACGACTGCGCCAGCGCCTACTACGGGTGCTGGACGGCCACGGGCCTGGCCGCGCACGAGCGGTTCGTCACGGCCGGCGGCTTCAACGACCAGGCGGTGGCGGTCGACTTCGCGTTCGCCCGGGTCGGGCTGGGCGGCAAGACCGCCGTGGGGACGCTGGAGCTCGATGCCACGACGCACGGCTACGGCCTGAAGGTGGGCGGCGTCGCCCTGACCGACACCCTGTGGGCCTTTGGCTACCCGGCGGCCGGCAGGTACAAGGGCAAGGACCTCACGTACTGCAAGGGCGCGCTCATCAACGACCCCTATGGCGCGAAAGCGTGGGGCATGGCCTGCAACGTGACCGGCGGCTCGTCGGGAGGCCCGTGGCTCGCCGACACGACGAACCCGGGCACGCTCGAGGGCCGGGTCGCGTCCCTCAACTCCTACGGCTACAGCGGGCTGACCTACATGTTCGGCCCGAAGTTCACCGCCGACACCCTGACGATCCAGGGCGATGCCATCGACGGAACGGCAACCTCCGGCGTCTCGCAGGTCCGCAACCTGCCGTAGCCGCCAGCGCCGCTGACCGAGCACGAGGCGGGGCCGACGGGATCGCCGGCGTCGTGACGGCGGTCCTCGCCGCGCTCCGACGGCGGGGCCTGGGACGTTTGACTCATGGCCATGAGTCAGCTAGGCTCATCGCCATGACAAAGCGCCTCCAGGTCCTTCTCGACGACGAAGAGCTGGCCGAGATCCAGCAGCTCGCCAGGCGGCGCCGCCAGACCACCGCGGCCTGGGTCCGCGAGGCACTTCGGGTCGCGCGGGACACGGCGAGCTACCCGGAGACCGGGCGCAAGCTCCGTGCGGTCCGGGAGGCTGCGAGCCTCGCCTACCCGGCCGGCGAGATCGCCGCCATGCTCGACGAGATCGAGCGCGGCTACGGCGAGGACGACCGCGCGTGATCTTCGTCGACTCCAACATCCCCATGTACCTCGTCGGGGCCGACCACCCGAACAAGGCGGCGGCCCGGATGCTCCTCGAGCGGGCGATCACCGACGGCGAGCTCCTCGTGACCGACGCGGAGGTCCTGCAGGAGATCCTCCACCGCTACGTCGCGATCGACCGCCGAGACGCGATCGAGCCGGCGACGGCGGCCCTGCTCGGCGTGGTCGACGAGGTGTTCCCGGTCGAGCGCGCCGATGTCGAGCGGGCCCGGCAGATCGTCCTCGGAACGAGGCTGTCGGCCCGTGACGCGGTTCACGTCGCGATCATGCGGCGCCGCGGGATCGACCGGATCCTGTCGTTCGACCGCGCCTTCGACGAGGTCGGCGGGATCTCGCGCAACGGCGGGTAGCCCTGCCGCGCGCCGTCCGTGGCGCGGGCGCTCAGGGACCCGCGCGCATCAGGGCGTGGCGAACGAGAGGCTCTGGACGATTGGCGTCGCCCCGGCGAGGAGCTCGTCCATCAGGGTGCCGTCGAAGGCGTCGACGTCGACGACCACCGTCCCCCCGCCCGGCACGTCGAGGAGGGCGACCCGGAGACGCTCGCTGCCCGCCACGACCCAGCGGAGGCCGCCGTCCGACCCGACGAAGAGCGGCACCGTGGGGATCCCATCCGCGAAGGGGCAGGACGCGGTCCAGCCCGTGTTGAGGGCCAGGTCCAGCTCGACCCCGCGCAGGCCGCCGATGGTCACGATCCGCGGGCTGCTGGCGATCATCCCCGGTAGGCCCCGGATCCAGGTGGCGAGCTCCAGCGAGAGCGTCCCGACGCCCGGCTCCGCGGTCGTGGGGCAGGCGGCGTCCTGCGCTGCCGCGAGGGGATCGCGGAAGAGGTGGATCCCGGTGATGTCGGACGCGACCGGCTGCAGCGCGAAGTAGTCGGACGAGTCCGAGACGATCCACCACCCGGCGGGGACGGTGTAGGTCACGGCCGGCTGGAAGGCGCTCGAGGTGTACGTGCCGGCGGGGAGCGCCGACGGCACCGGGGTGGGGACGGAGGTGGGGACGGGCGTGGCCGCCCCGGGTGCGCCCGCGCAGCCCGCCGCGAGAGCGGCGACGAACGCGCCGAGCAGCACCGCGGCCGGCAGCCGCATGGCGGATCGCCGCACTCTGGGCACCTCTTCCCCTCACGCTTCCGATGCGCGGGTCGCCCCGCGACCTGGGAGTCTACCCGTCGCGCTCCGCCTGGTCCGGCGCCGCTGGCTGTGGTTCCCGGACACGTCGTTCAGGAGCACGGTCAGCGGGGACTGCCGGCCGGGTGAGCGGGCGGCGCCAGACCCTCCCACGGGCGGCGCGAGTCCAGGCCGGCCAGATGCCACACCCTCCCAGGTGGTCAATCGGCGAGCGCGGCGAGCATCTTCGAGGCCCCCTGAGACGACGGCAGCTGGAAGCGGAAGACCCACGCTCCATGCTGTGGCTGGTGCGGCCGGGGATCCCGTCCCCGGGCATGCTGGTCGAGGTCCACCCGGTCGATGCGCCCCTCGTACTCGTTGACCACGCGAGGCGGACGCTTGTAGAGCCAGGACACCCACGCCATGTCCCCGTGGGGCAGGACGTGCGCCGACAGGGGGGCCAACGGCGACCCATCCACGGTTGCCAGCGAGAGCTCGGGCACCGACGCCAGGCGAACGTCCGGGCGGTTTCGGATGCGGACCAGCCCGGTGACGCGGGCGAGCTCACCCACGACGACGAACGACAACAGGGTGATCTCGATGTCGCTGCAGTCGACCGTCAGGTTGACGGCGAAGGCCCATGACCTGGTCAGAGTCGAGGGCTGCGCGGCGACCTGCCCGAGCGGCCCGGGAGACTCGTGCATGATCGGATGATACGAGATCCGGATCCTCGAGCTCCTCCGCGAGGGTCGGCAGGGCGCAGACGGCCGCGCCAGGCTGACCGCGGTCGTCGCGGAAGGCGCCGGGACCTGCAACACCAGGGTCTCGCCGCGCCGCGTCGAGAGGAACCACCCCGACCTCCCCTCCCATCCACCCGGGTGTAGGCTCTCGGCGTCGGTGGCGGGCACAGCGGAGGTCCCGGGATGAATGGCACGACGCGGCGCGGCGGCCTGGACCTGGCCACGATCCGTGCCGCGCCGAAGGTCCTTCTCCACGACCACCTCGACGGCGGCCTGCGGCCCCGGACGGTGATCGATCTCGCGCGCGAGGGTGGCTACGACGGCCTTCCCACCACCGACCCGGAGGAGCTCTCCGCCTGGTTCCGGCGCGGCGCCGATCGCAAGAGTCTGGAGCTCTACCTGGCCGGCTTCGCCCACACCGTCGGCGTCATGCAGACTCCGGAAGCCCTGGAGCGGGTGGCGGCCGAGTGCGCCGAGGACTTCGCGGACGACGGGATCGTCTACGCCGAGGTCCGCTTCGCGCCGGAGCTACACCTCGAAGGCGGGATGAACCTCGACGAAGTGGTCGAGGCGGTGCTCCGCGGCTTCCGGCGCGGGAGCGAGGGTCGCCCGATCGAGATGCGCGCTCTCGTCACGGCGATGCGCACGGCCGCCCGCTCCCTAGAGATCGCCGAGCTCGCCGTCCGCCATCGCGACGAGGGGGTCGTGGGCTTCGACATCGCCGGCGCGGAGAAGGGCTACCCGCCGAGCCGCCACCTCGACGCCTTCCACCTCATCGCCCACGAGAACTTCCACTTCACGATTCACGCCGGCGAGGCGTTCGGGCTGCCCTCGATCTGGGAGGCGCTCCAATGGTGCGGCGCCGAGCGCCTGGGCCACGGGGTGCGGATCGTGGACGACATCGTCGTGGGAGAGGATGGCCGGGTGGCCCTCGGGCGGCTGGCGGCCTACGTCCGTGACCGGCGGATCCCCCTCGAGATGTGCCCAACCTCCAACGTCCACACGGGCGCCGTCGCTTCGATCGAGGAGCACCCGATCGACCTCCTGCGCCGCCTCCGCTTCCGGGTCACGGTGAACACCGACGACCGCCTCATGAGCGGGGTCACCCTCTCGACGGAGTTCGAGGCGCTGGCGCGCGCCTTCGGTCTCGACCTCGCCGAGATGCAGTGGCTGACGCTCAACGCCATCAAGAGCGCCTTCTGCCCGTTCGACCAGCGGCTGCGAGTGATCAACGAGCAGATCAAGCCCGGCTACGCGCGCCTGATGGCGCGTGCCTCGCAGGCGGACATGCTCGTCGGGTAGGCGCGAGGCCCGGCCGACCACGAACCAGGCGACCTCGCAACGCTGGGCGGCGGGGACGCCGCCGGGCACCTGACCGGCGGCGCCAGTACTTCCGGGTAGGAGTGCTTGCCCCCGGCCTCCGCTTCAATGGTGGGCGCCATGGAATCGTGGGCATCCACCTCTGCGCTCCCCGGGACCGGGGTCGAGGCCGACGGCGCACCGGACACCGCGTCGGA
>JAZDPM010000281.1:0-6104 GCA_043797725.1 Chloroflexota bacterium | reverse complement strand
CTGCTGCCGTAGCGATCGCGCGGCCGACCGGATCTACGAGGCCACCTCGGGGCCCACCTCGATCACCTGGGGGTGGCCGTGGGCCACCTCGGCGACGACGAAGCGCCGGGCGTGTTCCGCGTGCGGGTCCCGCAGGAGGATCCCGAACGTGTCCAGCAGGCGGTCGGCGGTGAGCACGTCCGCTCCGGGGCCGAGCGCGACGACCCGCCGCGCGAGGAGCATCACCTGGTCGTACTCGACCGCCTCTGAGATGTCGTGCGTCGCCGTCACGATCGAGGCCCCCCGGGCCAGCTCCGCGGAGAACGCCTGGAGGTAGAGTTCGCGCCCGCCCGCATCGAGGCCCGCCGTAGGCTCGTCCAGGACGATGAGGTCCGCCCGGCGGGCGAGCGCCTGGGCCAGGTAGATGCGCTGTTGCTGGCCACCGGAGAGGCTCCCGAGGGGAGAACGGGCGAGGCCGGCGACGCCCATCGTCACCATCGCCGCGGCCACGAGATCGTGGTCGTCGGACCGCATCCGACCGAAGAGCCCGAGGTCGGGGTAGCGGCCCATGCGGACGACGTCGACAGCGCGGAGCGGCAGGACGAACCCCGACGCGTGGAACTGGCCGACGTAGGCGAGGCGCTTCGGCGCCCTTCCCGGGCGTGTCCCGAGCACCTCCAGCTCGCCGCCGACGATCGGCAGGAGTCCCACGAATGAGCGGAGCAGGGTCGACTTGCCGGACCCGTTCGTGCCGACGAGGGCCAGCGATGAGCGGGCGCGGACCGCGAGATCGATCCCCGCGACCAGGCCCACGCCTCCGTAGCCGACGGCCAGCCCGCGGGCCTCGATGACCGGCCCCGCGGCCCCCGGCGCACTCACGCGGGACCCGTGGCGGGCGCGTCGGGACCACGGTGCGCGGAGGCCAGGCGGTCGCGGAGATTGGTGCCGGCCAGCACGGCGAAGAAGATGACGGCCGCCACGAGGACGATCGTGGCCCCCGCCGCGATGTCGAAGTGGTAGCTGGCGAGGAGGCCCACGTACGTGGCCACGATCCCGATGCCGGCGCCCCAAGCCATCATCGCCTCGATCCGGTGGGCCAGCAGCGCCCCTGCGCCGGCCGGCGCCAGCAGCATCCCGAAGACGAGGAGCGTGCCGACCGTCTGGAACGAGACGATCACGGTGAGGGCCACCAGGAGGAGCATCACCAGGTGGTAGCGGCGCGCCGGGAAGCCGGCCACGTCGGCCTGCTCCGGGTCGAAGCTGAGGAGGAGGAACGGCCGGGCACAGGTGAGGGCGACCGCGAAGACGACCGCCGTGGCCAGCGCCTGGATGACGAGGCCGTCCAGGCTGGTGCCCAGGATCTGGCCGAAGAGAATCCCGACCAGGTCGCCGGCGAACGAGCTGGAGCGCGAGACCATCACGACACCCAGCGCCAGCATGGCCACGAAGAGAAGGCCGATCGCCGTGTCCGAGGAGAGTCGCGAACGCCGGGTGATCAGGTTCACGCCCGCGATCATCGCCAGCGCGCCGACGGCGGCCCCCACCATCCCCGGCAGTCCCAGCAGGAGCGCGCCGGCGATCCCCGGCAGGACGCCGTGGGCCAGCGCGTCGCCGATGAAGGCCAGGCCGCGGAGCACGACGAACGTGCCCACGATAGAGCAGGCGATCGAGACGAGCACGCCCGCGAGGAGGGCGCGGAGCATGAACTCGTTGGCGAGGAAGGGTTCGAGGAGGGGGGCCACAGGATCAGGCATCCCTCAGCGCAGGGCCGTCGCGATCGCGGTCGCGATCTGCCCGATGAAGGTGGCGTAGGAGCCGTCCGCCGGGAGGGTGTGGCTGGGGAGCTCGACGACAGCTGCCCCGGTCTCCCGCCCGATGGCCTCGACCACCGCCGCGGGCGTGCCGATCTCGGCGAATATGACGGTCACCCCCTCGGCCTCGATCGCAGCCCGCAGGTCGGCGAGCTGGCCGGCCGCGACCTCGCCCTGGGAGGTCAGGCCGGGAACGACGGCACCGACGAGGCGAAAGCCGTAGCGGTCGGCGAAGTAGCCCATCGACTCGTGGCCGGTCACGAGGAGGCGGCGGGCCTCGGGGACGACGGCGAGCGTCGCCCGCGTCGCGGCGTCGAGGTCGACGAGGCGGCCGGCGAGCGCGGCGGCGCGATCGGCGACGTCGATTCCGACGCTTCCCAGCGCCGGCACCAGGGCCAGGACCACGTCGCGCATGGCCAACGGGTCGACCCACAGATGCGGGTCGCCGCCGGCCCCGGCGTCCCCGGCCGGGCCGGCCGCCGTCTGCCGAATCGCGACGTGGTCGGTTGCCCGGAAGACGACGACGCCCCGCTTCTCGGCCTCGGCAAGTGGCTTCGCCAGGCCCTCCTCCAGGTCGAGCCCGTTGGCGACGACGAGATCGGCCTTCTCGACCCGCTCGATGTCCTTTGCAGAGGGCGACCAGTCGTGCGGATCCACGCCGTTGCCCATGAGGACGGTCACGGCAGCCCGGGCGCCGACCAGGTCGGCAACCACCGCCCCGAGGATCGGGTAGGTCACCACGACCGACGGGCTGGCGGGGTCCGGCGTCGCCCCGCCCGCCGAGCAGGCGGCCGCCAGCAGGGCGACCGACCCGACGGCTGCGGCGATACGTAGTCTCATCACTGCTGGCAGGCCGGGCAGAGCCCGAACAGCTCCAGGCGATGCCCGTCGATCCGGTAGCCGGTCCGCCGCCCGACTTCCCGGGCCACGGCGCCCAGCCCCAGGTCCCCGACCTCGACGGAGCGATCACAGCGGGCGCAGATCACGTGGTGGTGATGGGCCGGCACGCAGGCGACGTAGACGTGCTCGCCGGTGGGGCGATCCAGGCGCTCCACCGCCTCCACCCTCTCGAGCAGGTCGATTGCCCGGAAGACGGTCGCCCGCCCGATGCCAAGGCCGCGTGACCGGACCTCGGCGAAGAGGTCGGCAGCCGTGAAGGTGGACCCGTCGCGGGCCGCGATGAGCTCCGCCAGGGCGCGCCGGGGCGCGGTGAGCCGGTAGCCGGCGTTCTCGAGGGCAGCGACGATGGGAGAGGCAGCGACCATGCCTGGCACGATAGCATCGAGCGGCCCTCTTGTCGAGACACAGTCTCACTCGTCGAGGACGTTGGCGACCGCCCTCTCGACAGAGACGTACCCGCTCGACGCGACCGGGATGCTGCGCCGCCACCTCTTCCTGGGCGCCAGTCCCGAGCAGATCGCCGAGCGGATCCTCGAGATCGCCGGCGTCTTGCGCTAAGGCTACCCTGCATGCTGAGGTCAAGGCCGCTTGACCATCGGGCAACGGGCCCGTAGACTCTCGCCGTCCGGCCGCGATCGGCGGGCCGACCCGCATCCCGGCGTCCCAGCGTCCCCAGCGTCCCCAGAGGATCCCCGCGGCCATGTTCGATGTCGGCGCGTTCACCAGCGGCCTGCTGACCGGCCTTCGAGAGGGCGTCGAGGCGGCGCTCATCGTCGCGATCGTGTGCGCCTACCTTGCCCGGACGGGCAACACCCGGCACTTCGGCAAGATCGCCGCCGGGGTGGGCGCGGCCGTGGCCGTTTCGGTCGCCCTGGGGGCCGTGGTCTTCCTCACCCTGGGCGGTCTCCGGGAACCCTACGAGCAGATCTTCGAGGGCGCCATGATGCTGGTCGCCGCCGGCGTCGTCACCTGGATGCTCTTCTGGATGCGCCGCCAGGCGAGCTCCGTCAAGGGCGACCTCCAGCGTGCGGTGGACCGGGTGTTGACCGATGGGACGGCGTGGAGCCTCGCCGTCCTGGCATTCACTGCCGTCATCCGCGAGGGTCTCGAGACGGCCGTCTTCCTCGTCGGGCAGGCAACCGCCGCGGCCGGGGGCGCGGGGGGCGGCGGCTCCGCGTCGGTGCTGGGGGGAGCAGTGGCAGGCCTGGCGATCGCCGTCGTCCTCGGCTACGGCTTCTACCGCGGCAGTCGCGCCCTGAACCTCCAGCTGTTCTTCCGGTGGACGGGTGTCCTGCTCGTCTTCATCGCCGCCGGCCTCGTGTCCCACTCCGCGCACGAGTTCGTGGAGATCGGCTGGATCACGGTCGGGACCGCCCCGGCGTTCGACCTCAGCACCCTGCTTCCCCACGACGGTGGGCTCGGGCTCCTCCTGCGGGCGGTTTTCGGCTACACGTCCACGCCGGAGTGGGTCACGCTCGCGACCTGGGCCACGTACCTGGTCGTTGTGCTGGCGGCCTACCTGAGGCCGCTGCTGCCGGGCCCGGCGCAGGCACCGGGCGAGCCCGCGGAAACGGCGGCGTCCGGCGCCTGAGCTGCCTTCCGGCGGGCTGGGGCCGGGGGCGCTAACCTTGCCGACGCATCCGCCGCCCCGGCGCGGCCCCACCCCCTGGCACCTGGGATCACGAATGCCGAACAACCAGCCCACCGGCGGCCAGCCGCCGTCGTCCCGCCGCGATCGCCGCGAGTCGGCCCGTCGCGACCGCAACCTGGCCGCTGCCCGCACCGCGGCCTCCAAGCCGGCCTGGCAGTCGCCGATGGTCCTCCTCTCCGTCGGCGCCGTCGCCATCGGCCTCGTCGTCATCCTCCTCGCGTCCGGGGTGCTCGGCGGGCGGAATGGTGGCGCCGCCGGCGACCTGCTGGTCCCGATCCAGCCGACACCGCCGGAGCTCGTCGACCCGGCCAACAGCCGAGCGCTCGGCCCGGCCGACGCGCCCGTCACCATCGAGGTCTGGTCCGACTTCCAGTGCCCCGCCTGCGGGTTCTTCGCGCGTACGGTCGAGCCCGACCTAGTCAAGGAGTTCGTTCGCGCCGGTACCGTGCGCGTCGTCTACCGCGACATGGCGTTCATCGACGGAGGCAGCCCGGACGGCGAATCGCAACAGTCCGCGGCGGCTGCCCGATGCGCCGGCGACCAGGGGAAGTTCTGGCAGTACCACGACTACCTGCTCGAGAACCAGAAGGACGAGAACAAGGGCGCGTTCCGGCGCGAGCGCCTCGATGCGATCGCCACGGCGGTGAGCCTCGACACGGCCGCCTACCGGTCCTGCATGGACGACGGCGACGCGCCCGAGCAGGCGACCAAGGCGGAGACGGCGCAGGGGAAGGCCGCGGGCGTCGTCTCCACGCCGACCCTGGCCATCAACGGCGTGCTCCAGAAGGCGGGTGCGTTGCCGATGGCGGACCTGCGAACGCTCATCGCGGCCGAGCTGGCCAAGGTCTCGCCCGCGCCGTAGGTCGTGGGGCAGGCCGGGACGCCCGCGCCTCAGCGCCCCACGCCGGCCGGCCGCGACGGCGCCCGGGCAAGGTCTCGCCGGTTGAGCCGGATCGGGCCCGTGGGCCCGCGGTCTCAGCCGCGCTTGAGGGCGATCCAGACCTCCTCGGAGGGCCATCGGCGGGCCCACCCCCGGACGTGGACAGGCCCGGCGCGCGGGCCGGGCCTGTCGCTCAGGATCGCCGAGGCGCCGAAGCCGCGGACGTCACGGGAGCTGCTTGAAGATCTCCTCGGCGAGGGAGGGATCGCCGCCCATGGAGAGGACGTAGAAGACGATGTCACCCTTGACGTAGATGTAGGCGCCGAAGCCGGCCGCGCCCGACCCGTAGACTTCCTTGCCGCCGACGGTCGTCTTCTCCGCGTCGTCCGAATCCCCGGTCACCCAGGCCAGCATCTTGTCGGAGGGAGCACCCTTGACCTGGATCGCCATGACCATGCTCCCGGCGGCCGACGGGTCGACCGGGCTGGCGATCGCAACCCTCACGTCGCCCAGCGTCTTGCCGTTGTCGGCGAGGAACTTCGCGAAGTCCTCGTCGCCCTCGCCGACCGGGAGGCCGCCGGGGATCAACGCGCCGTCGAAGCTCGTCTTCTGGAACTTCATCCCGCCGGCCTCGTTGGGCAGCAGCGCCTCGAGGTCGCCGGCGGTGCCCGGGGCCAGGCTGACGTCCGGGGCCTGGGTCTCGGTGGGCTCCTGGGTCGCCCCCGGCGCCTCGGTCGGGGCCTGCGTGGCCCCCGGAGCCTGCGTGGCCCCCGGAGCCTGGGTGGCCGAGCCGCCGCAGGCGGCGACGAGAAGAAGAGTGGCAAGCGCGCCAGCAAGAGCCCTGCGATCGACGGTCATGTGGTCCCCTCCCAGAAAGATTCCG
>JAZDPM010000275.1:0-2050 GCA_043797725.1 Chloroflexota bacterium | reverse complement strand
CGCTCCCGGGATGAGTGGCCAGAACGTGATCTCCTTGATCCGCAGGAGCGTCCCGATGAGCCAGACGCCGATGAAGCCGAAGCCGAGCCCGAACAGGACGGCGGCGCCGGCGATGTCACCCTCCGTGTTCGCGGCGACCAGTACGCCCGCGCCGATCCCGGTGACGATCCCGCCGCCGATCAGCGTGCCCGGATTGCGCGATACGGCGAACAGCACCAGCAGGACGAGCCCGATCCCGAGGGTGACGAACTGCCCGGTCTCGCCGACGAGCTGCCCGAGCAGCAGCGCGACCCCGATCGCGATCAGGACCGCTCCGCCAACCCACTGGTCTTTGCGTTGCATCTCCGACCTCCTCGACGCGCCGTGGCGTCATCGACCCAGCGTACGACCGCTGTCGAGGGGGTTGCCGGGCGCCCGGCCCGCCCGCAAACGTCGGTGAGCCGGCCGGGCCCGTCTCGGCCGTCGGGCAATCGGTGTCGTACAGTGGCCTCCGGAGATGCGAGCTGCACCTTGTCCGGGCGTGGAGGGCCAAGATGGAAGAACAGGAAGTTCGCGAGCGCGCCGAGGCCGTCTGTGCCGCGCTCGTCGCCGGGGATGTCGGGCGGGCGACACAGGACTTCAGCGAGGAGCTTCGACGGAACCTGGGAGAGGTGGTGGCGCTTCTGCCGCTGCCGTCGAGCGAGGCGACGATCGACTCGATCGATCGCGGTGGCCGCTCCGGCTACATCGTCCTCCTTCGGCTCGTCGGCGAGACCGAGGAGGTCCTCATCCAGACCCGCTGGAAGGAGCGCGACGGTCGGCCGACGATGGTCGAGGCGAGCCACCTGAGCAGGGCGGAGAAGGCCGTCCAGGGCGATGAGACGGCGGGCGAAGCAGGGGACGCCGACGAAGCGGGAACCTGATCGCGCGGCTGGTACGGCCGACAACCGCGCCCCGGGTGCTCCAGCAATGGACGAGCGGATGACGGCGATCCTGGGTCGGATGTTCGGGCCCGCTGACGGGACGCCGGGCCTGCCGATCCTCGACCCCTCGCCGTGGCTCGTGGTCGATGTCGACCCGCTCGCGCGCGTGACGGCTGCCTTCCTCGTGGCTGCCGCGGGCACGGCCCATCCGGACCACGACCGGGCGGTCGCCGCGCTGGCCGCGCCGGCCGCGGGACCGGCCGCCCACCTCGCCGCCTTCTACCGGGCCGGTCTGGACCGGATGGCGGCCGAGCTGGACCGCGTCAACGCCGGGCACCCCGAGGTCGCCGCGCGGTTGGGCGCCGCGGCGGTCGACCTTGACGCCGCGACGAGCGCCGACGAGACCCGGGACGCCATCTGGGGGGCGTTCTTCCCGCAGGCCGTGGGGATCCGGGGCGACGAGGAGATGCGCGTCCGCGACCTGCGCTCGGCTCGGACGGTCACCGTGACCCGCCTGGCCCCGGACCCCATGACAAACCCTGCGCGCGACGTCCTGTTCACCTCCAACGTCCTGCTCACGATCCCCGCCGCGACCACGGACGTCGGGGCTCTCCCGTACCCGCAGCCGCTGCGGGACGCGATCGTGGCCGCCGCCGGCGAACCGCAGCGTTACTGGTTCGACCACCCGATCCAGCTTGGCGTGGAGCCGGCCGGCAACGAGCTGTCATACGGGCTGCGTGGGCTGGACGCGGCCGTGGATGCCGAGCCGGAGGCCGGGCGCGTCACCTGCCTGCTGTCCGTGAGCGTGACGCACGACGGCCTGGGTCCGGTCGCCCGCCCGTACGTGGAAGCCGAGCTCGCGCGTGCCGGGGGCCTGCGCCACCTGGACGTCGTCGCGGTGACGGAGGCCGACGCCCGGCGGCTGGTGGACGAGGTGATCGTCCCGGCCCTGGCCCTGGGCCTGGGCGAGCCCGCCGCGACGGCCGCGGCTCCCGGACTGCTCGCCGTCGTGGGGGTGGACGGTGAGTACGGCCGCCACTACAGCTTCCTCAAGGCCATCGCCGCGCTCTGGCACGTCGCCATCGACCCGGCCGTGCGGGCGACGTTCAAGATCGACCTGGACCAGGTCTTCCCCCAGGGGGTGCTGG
>JAZDPM010000268.1:0-4012 GCA_043797725.1 Chloroflexota bacterium | reverse complement strand
CAGGCGGGCCGCACCCTCGTCGAGAATCCCGTCCACCCGCTCCGGGTGCGCGGCCAGCTCGGCGTAGCGCTCCCGCGCCTCCGAGTAGAAGCGGAGCAGCCGCTCCACGAGGAGCTTCTTCGTGTCGACGCAGCCCGTGCGCGCCGTCCGCTCGCCCTCCCAGATCTCGGCGTAGTCGTCGCCGAAGAAACGGTGGAGCTGGCAGACGTTGCAGCGCTCCGGGTGGCCGGGGTCCGTCCGCTTGATCCGCAGCGTGTCGGTGACCATCCCCATCACCTGGCGGCGGATCTGGTCCTCGGGGGCGAAGATCTCGATCGTGTTGCCGATCGATTTCGACATCTTCTTCGCGCCGTCGGTGCCGAGGACGATGGGCGCCTCAGTGTGGACCGCCCGGGGCTCCGGGAACGTCTCGCCGTAGCGGGCGTTGAAGGCCCGCACGATCTCGCGCGAGAGCTCCAGGTGCGCGGCCTGGTCCTTCCCGACCGGCACCACCGACGCCTTGTAGAGGACGATGTCGGCCGCCTGGAGGACCGGGTAGGTGAGCAGGCCGTGGTTGACGTCGTCGGGCTGGTCTGCCCGCTTCTCCTTGTACGTCGGCGTCCGCTGCAGCCAGCTCACCGGCGTAACGGTGGAGAAGAGCCACATCAGCTCCGCCACCTCGGGCCGGTGGCTCTGCACGAAGAGGGTGCAGCGTTCCGGGTCCAGGCCCAGCGCCAGGAGGGCCGCCGCCATCTCGCGCGTCTGGCGGCGCAGGCGATCGGGGTCGTGGACGGTCGTGAGGGCATGGAGGTCGACGATGCAGTAGATCGACTCGTAGCGGTCCTGGAGGGCCACGTAGTTGCGGATCGCGCCAAGGTCGTTTCCGATGTGCGGAGCGCCCGAGGGCTGGATGCCGCTGAAGCAGCGGACCTTGTAGGGAAGCGAGCTGGTCATCGCCGGGCAGTGTACCGGGCGGCACCGGGCGTTGGGCGGCACCGGGCGTTGGGCGGCACCGGGCGGGCGGTCCTGGCCGGCTGGCGGCCCCGGCCGACGGGCGGCCCCGGCCGGGCGCGCGTCGGCTACGATCTGCGCCATGTCCACCCGAACTCCCCTCCGCGTCGCGGTGCTCGGCGCCGGCACCGTCGGCGGCTCCGTCGTGCGTGCCTTCCTCGAGCGTCCGGAGAGGCTGGCCCCCTTCGATGGCGCCCGACTCGTCCTCGCCGGCGTTGCGGAGAAGGACGCCGCTCGGGCCGCGGCGCGCGGGATCCCCACCGACATCCTCACCGACGCGCCCGCGCACCTCGTCGCGGACCCGGAGATCGACGTCGTCGTGGAGCTGATGGGCGGCGACGAGCCGGCCCACACTCTCGTGGCGGCGGCGCTCCAGGCGGGCAAGTCGGTCGTCACGGCGAACAAGCACATGGTGGCGCGCCACGGCCCGGAGCTGGAGACGATCGCTCGCCGGACCGGCGCCGCCTTCCGCTTCGAGGCCGCCGTCGGCGGCGGCATCCCCATCCTCGCGCCACTGGCAGCGGACCTCGCCGCGAACGCGGTCTCGCGCGTCCGGGGAATCGTGAACGGGACGACGAACTTTATCCTCACCGCGATGGGCGAGGGCGGCCGCTCGTACGACGACGTCCTCGCCGAGGCCCAGGCGAGGGGCTACGCGGAGGCGGACCCGCGCGGCGACGTCGAGGGCGACGACGCCGTCAACAAGCTCGTGCTCCTGGCGCGGCTCGCGTTCGGGACGTGGCTGGAGCCCGGGAGGATCCCGCGCACGCCGCCGTCGGCGCGCGGCTGGGGAAGGCCGGGAATCACGGGCGTCACCTCGGAGGAGATGGCCGGCGCCTCCTTCCTGGGTCTCGACCTGAAGCTCCTCGCCGTCGTGGAGGCCGGCCCGGCGGGGCGGCTCGCAGCGGCGGTCGTCCCCACGGCCGTGCCCCAGGACTCGATGCTCGGCGGGACCGATGGCGTGCTCAACCGGATCGAGGTCCGGGCGGATCCCGTCGGCGACGTGGCCTTCTCCGGCCCGGGCGCCGGCGGCGACGCGACGAGCAGCGCGGTGCTCGGCGATCTCCTCGCGATCTCCCGGCACGGCGATAGCACCTGGGCCGGTCTCGCGCCCGCGGGTACCTCGGCTCGCGCCGACGCGGCGGACCCGTTCGCGGCGGTTCGCGGCTGGTTCCTCCTCCTGCCCGGGATCGCCCCGGAGCGCGTCGACCGGACCGCACTGGGCGAGGGTGCCGCGGTGGAGGACACCCCGGGCGGGACGGCCGTCCGGACCGGGCCGCTGGCGCTGGAGCGGGCGCGGGCCGCGATCCTGCCGCTCCTGGCGGACGGCGTCGACGCCACGCTCTATCCGGTGACCGACTGATGGCCGGCCCGGCGCTCGCGAGCGTGGGGCCCACCCGCCCGCGCCTCCTCGACCGCTACGCGCCGTACCTCCCGCTCACCGACGCCACGCCGCGCCTGTCGCTCGGCGAGGGTGCCACCCCCCTGATCCGCGCCGACCGCCTCGGCGCGGCGTGGGGCCTGCGCAACCTCCACCTCAAGCTCGAGGGCGCCAACCCGACCGGCTCCTTCAAGGACCGCGGCATGGTGATGGCCGTGGCGAAGGCGCTCGAGGACGGCGCCCGCTCCATCGTCTGCGCCTCCACCGGCAACACGTCCGCGTCCGCGGCGGCCTACGGGGCTGCTGCCGGGCTGGAGGTCGTGGTCGTCCTGCCGGCCGGCAAGATCGCCGCCGGCAAGCTCCTGCAGGCGCAGGCTGCCGGGGCCAGGGTGCTTGCCGTCCGCGGCAACTTCGACGCCGCCCTCACGGCGGTCCGGGATCTTGCCGACCAGGAGGAGCGCCCGATCACCCTCGTGAACTCGGTCAACCCGTATCGCCTGGAGGGCCAGAAGACGGCCGCCTTCGAGGTCTGCGACGATCTCGAAGGGCCGCCCGACGTCCTCGCCATCCCGGTCGGCAACGCGGGCAACATCAGCGCCTACTGGATGGGCTTTCGGGCCTACCGCGACGCCGGGGTGATCGACCGCCTCCCCCGGATGTGGGGCTTCCAGGCCGCCGGCGCGGCGCCGATCGTGGCGGGGCACCCCATCGAGCACCCCGAGACGTTCGCGACGGCGATCCGGATCGGCAACCCGGCTTCGTGGGAGAAGGCGACCGCCGCCCGCGACGAGAGCGGCGGCCTGATCGAGGCCGTGACCGACGACGAGATCTTCGCCGCCTACCGGGACGTCGTCCGGCTGGCCGGCGTCTTCTGCGAGCCGGCTTCGGCGGCGAGCCTGGCCGGGGTGCGCAAGCTCCGGGCCGAGGGGCGGCTCGACCCCGACGCGACCGTGGTCTGCGTGCTCACCGGGCACGGCCTGAAGGATCCCGACAGCGGGGCCCGCCTGGTGGAGCCGCCGCTGGAGGCCGACGCAACGCTGCCGGCCGTGATGGAGGCCCTGGGATGGCGATGAATGGGCGGCGCACGGGGCATGCCGCGGGGGCAGCCGGGGTGGTCCCGTGTCGATAAGCCGTTTCGCCGACCTGGACGGGCGCTGGATCGCGGTCGAGATCCCGGCCACGAGCGCCAACCTCGGCGCCGGCTACGACTGCCTGGCCGTCGCCCTGGAGATCATCGACCGGGTCGAGGTGGAATGCCTGGCCCGCCCGGGCGCCGGCGTCGAGATCGCGGTGGAGGGCGAGGGTGCCGGCGAGCTGCCCGGGGACCGCTCGAACGCCTTCGTGGTCGCCCTCGAGCGCAGCCTTGCCGAGGTTCGCGGCGAGGGTGCCGGCGAGCTGGGCTGGCGGATCCAGATGCGCAACCGGATCCCGCTGGCCCGGGGCCTCGGGTCCTCGGCGGCCGCCACGGTTGGCGGGCTGCTGGCGGGCGCGGCGCTGGCCGGGGAGACGCTGCCGGTGGAGCGAGCGCTCGCCCTCGCGACCGAGATCGAGGGCCACCCCGACAACGCGGCCGCGGCCCTGCTCGGCGGCTTCACGATCGCCGCGCACGGCGGGGCGCCGATGGCGATCCGTTTCGACGTG
>JAZDPM010000254.1:0-2018 GCA_043797725.1 Chloroflexota bacterium | reverse complement strand
CCCCGCCTCGCGGATCGCGCCCGCCACGAGCGAGAGCGCGTCCGACATGAAGTCCGGGATGTCCTCGGCCGCGACCACCGAGCGAATGGCGGCGACACGAACCATCTCGAGCTCGACGATCTCGACGGAGGGCGAGCCGGCATCGGCGGTCATCGGGGCACCTCGTTGTGCGGCGGGATCATGCCGATCGTCGCACGTCGAGCGCAGCGGCGGCCATCGGGCTCACCTTGTGAGGATCCGCCGGAAGCGCCAGGTCCCGACGGCCATCAACGCGACGGCGAAAAGCGCCAGCACCGCCAGCTCGCCGAGCACGTCGCCGATCGTCCCGTCGCGGAGGGCGACCTCCCGGAGCCCCTGGATGGCCCAGGCCTGGGGCGTGAGGTAGGCGAGCGTGTGTGCCGGCTCCGGAAAGATCTCGCGAGGCACCATCGCACCGCCCAGGGCGCCCAGCAGCATCCCGGCCATGACCCCCAGCGCACCGGCCTGGTCCGGGTTGTTCGAGAAGACCCCGACCACCATCGCCGCCCCGGTGCCGACGAGCGCGAACAGGACCACGATCAGCCCGGCCGCCAGCGGGTCGCCCCAGCCGACCCCGAAGACGATGGCTGAGAGCACCACGATGAACAGCCCCTGGACCATCGCGACGCCGAACCGGCCCAGCGTCTCCCCGACCAGGATCGTCCGCACCCGGACCGGCGAGGCCAGCATTCGCCGCGAGACCCCGAGCTGGCGGGTGAGGATCAGCTGCGTCGCCGCCGTCATCGAGGTGAGGAACATGAACAGCACCAGCTGGCTCTGGGCGCCGGGCGCGAACGCCCCCGTGCCGGCCGGGAAGATCCCCTCGCCGATGCGCTCCACCGCGACCGTGACACCCGCCATCTCGCCCTGGACGGCCCGCGCCGTTGCCAGGGCCTCCTCGAATGGCATCCCCTCGCGGCTCGCCGTCAGGCGGGCGGCCTGGACCACGGCCGCCTGCGCGGCGACCGCCTGGTTGACCGCCTCGCGCAGGGCGGAGACGGCGCTCTGAGGCTGGCCGAGGATGACGATCTCCGTCACGCCGCCGCCCCGCACCGTCGCGTCGTAGCCGGGCGGGATGATCATCCCGATCTCGAGCGTGCCCTCCTCGACCCCGGCCGTGAGCTCGGCGACCGTGGCGGGCTCCTTGAGCTCGAGCTTCACGGCGCCGTTGCGGATGGCGTCCACGAGCTCGGCCCCCAGGGCGCCGCTGTCGGCAGCCACGATGCCCATCCGTGGCGCGACGCGGCCGCCGTACATCGTGCCCAGCACCACGATGAGCACGATCGGCAGGACGAAGACGAAGAAGGTGCTCGTGCGGTCGCGCAGGAGCCGGCGGACGTTGACCTCCGCGATCGCAAGGGCGTTCACGGGGCCACCACCTGTCGCGCCCGCAGCAGGCCGATCCCGCCGGTCACCAGGCCGACCGCCACGAGCACCGCCAGCGACGGCGCGACGACCGCGATCCCACCGCCGGCGGCCAGGTCGTTGATCCCGCGGATGAACCACGCGTGGGGAGTGACGAGGCTGAGCGCGGCCATCGCCTCCGGCGCCTGGGACATCGGGAAGAACGAGCCGCCGAACACAGCGAGCGTCAGCGCCACCACGGCGATGAAGCTGCCGGCCTGCTCCTCGGTCCTGGCGAACCCGACGATCAGGGTGGCGATGCCGGTGGCCGCCAGGGCGGTGGCGAGGACCAGGGCCGCGACCGCCAGCGGGTCGCCCCAGTTCGCGCCCAGCAGCAGCGTCGTGGCGATCACGATCACCGCCATCGAGATCGAGGCCACCACGAGGCTGACGAGGACCTTGCCGAGCAGGATGGTGGCCGGGGCGATCGGGGCCGCCAGCATCCTGGCCAGCGTGCCGTTGCGGCGCTCGGCGAGCAGGCTGAGGACCCCGAACTGGGCAGCGAAGAAGACGAACAGGACCGCCATCGAGGCGCCGTAGTAGGTCTTCGACGAGGCGACCCGGTCGGCGGTCTCACCGGCCGTGATCCTGATCGG
>JAZDPM010000230.1:0-2836 GCA_043797725.1 Chloroflexota bacterium | reverse complement strand
CTCGTTGGGCTTGGGAACCCGGAACGTGAACCAGTCCCGGTACGGCGAGTCGGCGGCCTCGCAGGCCCCGACCTCCGCATACCGTCGCTCGCGGTCGAACCACGGGGAGTCGGACGCGACGTGGTTGAAGACGCCGTCGAGGAGGATCCGGATCCCTCGCGCCTTCGCCGCGGCGACGAGACGGTCGAAGTCCGCCTGCGTCCCGAGGTCCGGGTCGATCTCGGCGTAGCTGCTGGTGTCGTAGCGGTGGTTCGAGGGCGCCGCGAAGATCGGGTTGAGGTAGAGGACGGTCACCCCGAGGGCCGCGAGATCGTCGAGCTTCGCGGTGATGCCCGCGAGGTCCCCGCCGTAGAAGTCGCGCCCAAGCGGGCCCTCCGTACACGTCACGCCCTGGTAGGCGCGGCAGTACCCCTCCGGGGGCTCGCCCCAGGCCTTCTGCAGGACCGGGTTGCCATAGACGTCGCCGTAGCGGTAGACGCTCGCCCCGGCGGTCCCCTGGACCGCGTCCGGGGAGGGGTTGTTCGTCGGGTCGCCGTCGTTGAAGCGGTCCGGGAAGACCTGGTAGACGAGCGCGCCCTGGGCCCAGGCGGGCGTCGCGAAGTCCGGCTCGTAGACGTCGATCTGCCACGATGCGTCGATGCTGGCCGCGTAGACGCGCCCGGCCCCGCCGTCGCTGGCTTCGGCAACCGCCCCGCCGTCCGCGGCCGGGTCGTCCTCCACGTAGCGGGTCGTCGGGCCGTCACGGGCGATGAACCGGTACCACAGGATCGTCGGCTTCGCGGCCGTGTGAATCGTCGCCTGCCAGTAGTCGTAGCCGTGCTCACCCTGCGTCCGGTCGCTGGCCACGACGCGCATCGGGACGAGGGCCTGGAGCTCCCCCAGCTCATCCCAGACGCGCACCGTGGCGTCGGTCAGGTCCCCCGCCGTGGCGCGCAGCCGGAGCGTGACGGCCGTGCCGGCGGGAACGGCGCCGAAGGGCGTCCGGTAGCGGTCGCTCCGGCTGTCGTGGGCGAGGCCGTTCTCGTCGATTGCTCCGTCGGCAGCGAGCGGCGGCAGGTCGGCCATGGCCAGGGGCGGCGCCGGCGGCGAGAGGGAGGGCGACGGCGTGGGGGCGGGAGTCGGCCCGCACGCCGCAAGCCCGCTCGTGACGACGAGGCCAAGGGCGGCCGCCACCGCGACGAGGGCGACGAGCTTCGTGCCGGCCGGACGACGAAACGCCCCGCGATGAGCCATCGGAGTCTTCATGCCTCTGCCCTCAATACGCGGCCGGTGCGGCCCGGAATCTCGATGTCGGCGCGTCCGTCGATCACGGGGATCGAGGGTCCGGCGTCTCTCCCGGGGAGCGCCACCCCGGCGAGTGACCGCGCCGCGAGCTCCGGGAGGTCAACGAGGAGGCGGGCCGACGCCGGACCGGCATTGACGGCCACCACCATCGAGGCGGCGTCGTCGCCGCGCAGATAGGCCATGGCCATCCCGTCGGCCCCCAGGACCCGGAATGCACCGTCACGCAGGACGGGGCTCGCATGGCGGAGGGCCGCGGTCGCGGAGACGTAGGACAGGAGGTCGCGGTCCCACGACTCGGGGGCCTGCCACGGGAACGAGCGGCGGCTGTCCGGGTCCTGGGCGCCGGCCATGCCGATCTCGTCGCCGTAGTAGATCGACGGCGCGCCGGGCACGGTCATCTGGATGAGCGTCGCCAGCCGGAACGACGCGAGGTCCCCGCCGGCCATCGTCAGGAACCGCGGCGTATCGTGGCTGTCCAGCAGGTTGAGCTGGACCGCGACGACGGCCGGGTCGTACGTCGTGAGGACGTGCTCCAGCCGCCGCGCGAACGTCGCCGCGTCGTCGCGCCGGACCTGGGAGCGGATCGTGAAGTGGGAGCCGATGACGTCGTCGTCGTGGTGGTCGGCCGCGACGAAGGAGAGGACGGCGGTCATGAACGGATAGTTCATGAGGGCGTCGTACTGGTCGCCCAGGAGCGCCTCGGGCCGCTCCTCCCAGATCTCGGCGACGATGTACGCCTCGGGGTTCAGCGCCTTCACCCGGCGCCGGAACTCGCGCCAGAACTCGACGTCCTTGATCTCCTCCGGCACGTCCAGGCGCCAGCCGTCGATGCCGAAGCGGATCCAGTGCTCGGCGACGCCGTAGAGATACTCGCGAACCTCCGGGTTGTCCGTGTTCAGCTTCGGGAGCGCCGGCAAGTCCCACCAGGCGCGGTACCCCAGGTCACGGAGGGAGTCCACGCCCTCCAGGCGCTCCCATGGCACTTCGGTGAGGTCGAGCACGTCGGTCCGGTCCTCCGGGAACGCCCGGATCTGCCGGCCCGCCCGGAGGGCCTCCTCGTCGAAGTGGAACCAGTGCCGGTACGGCGAGTCCCAGCCGACCTCCATCACGTGGTTGAACGGCCAGAAGCCCCGGCCGGCGTGGTTGAAGACGCCGTCGAGGACGACCCGGATGCCCCGCCCGTGACAGGCGTCGAGCAGCTCCCGGAGCGCTGCGTCCCCGCCGAGCAGCGGGTCGACCGCCATGTAGTCGTACGTGTGATAGCGATGGTTCGAGGCCGACTGGAAGATCGGGTTGAAGTAGATGGCGTTGACGCCCAGCGCGACGAGGTGGTCGAGGTGCTCGACCACGCCGAGGAGATCGCCGCCCTTGAAGCCGGTCGTCGTGGGCGGCGCATCCCAGGGCTCCAGGGGCCCCGGCTTGTGGACCCGCGCGCTTGCCGCGAAGCGGTCCGGGAAGACCTGGTAGAAGACGGCGTCGCGGACCCACGCGGGGGTTACGATGGACACGGGCTGGACCTCAGGCTGGTTCAGTCAGGAGCGTTGCGATGCGC
>JAZDPM010000226.1:0-2573 GCA_043797725.1 Chloroflexota bacterium | reverse complement strand
GGGGCGGTCCGCGGCGGGGCGGCTCGGGTCCGGCATGGCGTCAGCTCCCGAGGCGCGGATGGTGGCCCAGGTACTCGAGGAGGTCGAGCTTGGTGACGACGCCGGCCGGCTGCTCACCGCGGGTCGCCAGGACCGCCGAGGCCCCGGCATCGAGAAGCCCGAACGCCTCGTCGAGAGTCGCGTTCTCGCGGACCTGGGGGAGCGGCGGGTCCATCACCTCGCCCACGGTGCGCTCCACGATCCCGGGGTCGCGGTAGGCGCGAGCCAGGAGCCCGGTCTCGCTGACGGACCCGACCAGGCTGTCGACTCGCGCCCCTTCCCGATCCTCCGAGACCGGCATCTGGCTGATCCCGAACTCCTGGAGCCGGCCGATCGCGGCGCCCACGGTCTCGGTCGTCCGGACGACCACCACGTCCGGGAGCTGCTTTCCATGGTGATGATCGTCGAGGATGTCGCGCAGGGTGACGACGCCGCCGGGCGTCGGGAGGAGGCCGTTCGCCCGCATCCATTCGTCGTTGTAGAGCTTCGAGAGGTAGTTGCGGCCGCTGTCGGGGAGGAGCACGACGACGACCGCATCCTCACCGGCCCCGGCGGCGGTCAGCTCGTGTGCCACCTCCAGCGCGGCGACCATCACCGTCCCGCACGACTCGCCGGCGAGGATCCCCTCCTCGCGCGTGATCCGACGGGCCATCGCGAAGGCGTCGCGGTCCGAGACGCGGACCCAGCGGTCGATCAGGGCGGGATCGAGGGTCCCGGGGAAGAAGTCCTCCCCCACCCCCTCGGTGAGGTACGGCCGGGCGACGTCGCCGGAGAGGACGCTCCCCTCCGGGTCGGCGCCGACCACGACGAGGTCCGACCGCTGAGCTCGCAGGTACCGCGCCGCGCCGGTGATCGTGCCGCCGGTCCCCACGCTGGCCACGAAGTGGCTGATCCGGCCCGCGGTCTGCCCCCAGATCTCGGGCCCGGTCGTGGCCTCGTGTGCCCGCGGGTTCTCCCGGTTCCAGTACTGGTCGGGCTTGAAGGCGCCGGGGATGTCGCGGGCGAGGCGCGCCGCGACCGAGTAGTAGCTCTCCGGGGACTCCGGTGGGACGTTCGTCGGGCAGAGGACGACCTCGGCCCCGTAGGCGCGAAGGATCGCCTGCTTCTCGGCGGACTGCTTGTCGGCCATCACGAAGATGCAGCGGTAGCCCCTCAGCGCCGCCGCGATCGCCAGCCCGTGGCCCGTGTTTCCCGAGGTCGGCTCGACGATCGTCCCCCCGGGCTGGAGCAGGCCGTCGCGCTCGGCCGCCTCGATCATCGGGAGGCCGATCCGGTCCTTGACCGAGCCGCCCGGGTTGAACATCTCCAGCTTGGCGAGGACGAGCGGCTGCTGCTCCAGGGGGCCGATCCCGCGGGTCAGGCGGCTGATGCGGACCATGGGCGTATGGCCCACGAGGTCGAGGATGGATTCGGCGTACTGCATGGGCGCGAAGTATCGCACGGGATCGGCAAGCCTCCCGCCGCGCCTGCTCAGGCCTTCGGCCGGCCCAGCAGCAGGCCCGTCAGCCAGGGCCAACGCCGGCGCGCCGGCGGATCGACCGTCGCCCGGTGGATCTCGGCGATGACCGGGGCGAGCAGCGCCTCCAGGGCCTCGGCGGCGCGGCGGGCCACGGCGATCTCCTCGCGGCTGCCGGGCTCCGGTGCCCCGGTCCATTCGTCGCCGACCAGCTCGGCCATCGTCGTCGGCGGGAGGATCCGCGTGGCGAAGCGCTTGCCGCGGTAGAGCACCTCGGTCCCCGCCACCGCGAGCGGGACGATCGGCGCCCCTGTCCGCAACGCGATCACGAATGCCCCCGGGCGGAACGGCGTCGGGCGGTCCGGCGGCCCGCCGATGGTCCCCTCGACGAACGTGGAGAAGACGCCGCCCCGCTCCAGGACCGCGCGGGCAGCGGTGACGTGGACCTCGATCCCAACGCCGCCGCGCCAGACGGGCAGGACGCCCCCGACGATCCGCAGGGCCCGCTCCTTCCACGGCCGGTCGAAGCCGGACGGGCCGCTCCCCAGGGTCCACACCCGCGGCTCGGCGGGAACGGCGTCGAGGGCCAGGAACGGGTCCATCCAGCCCCGGTGGAGGGCGGCGAGGAGGATGTAGCCGCCGCCGGGCGGAAGGTGCTCCCGGCCGCGCGCGTCGACCCGGAACCCGAAGATGCCCATCAGCAGGACGCGGGCGAGCCCGCGGGCCAGCCGGAAGGCGATCCCGGCCTTGATCGCGGGCGGCTTGCCGAGCCAGTCGAGGCCCTCGCGGACGTCCCGCCCCGACCCACGAATCTCGTCGGGCCGGATGTTCGCGTCGGCCCGTCGCCGCCGCGGGCCGGTCACTCCCGGGAGGCCGCTTCGGGGGGCGGGCCGTTCGGCGGCGCATCGGCGCCCGCGACGTCGGGGCCGGTCTCCGCGGACAGAGCATCGGGGGCGGCCACCATGGGGTCGCCCGCCTCGGCGCCCGTCGCCCGGGCCCCGGGCCGGTGGCGCCAGGCGAGGACTGCCAGCGCCGCCAGGACGAAGGTCCCGCTGATGATGGAGGCGACGGCGATCCC
>JAZDPM010000215.1:0-8026 GCA_043797725.1 Chloroflexota bacterium | reverse complement strand
CCGGCCATCGACTTCCCCTCGTAGACCGGGTCCGTGATCATCCCCTCGAGGCGGGCGACCAGGCGCATCGCCGCGAGCGTCCGCGCGTCGGGGATCCCGTAGACGCCGGCGTGGTAGCGGTCGTCGAGGATGATCTCGTCGTCCCGCAGCTCGCGCCTCACGCCGATCGCGGCCGCCGTCATGCGCGCGATCCGGGCCACCTGGGCGCGCGTCTCCATCGGGGTCGCGGAGCCGTCGATCCCGATCACGCGGCGGGGCCGCTCCTGGCCGGCGAACCCGGCGATCATCCCGGCCTGGGTAGACCCGGTGACGGAGCAGACGATGATCGTGTCGAAGAAGACCCGGAGCTCGCGCTCCTGGAGCTCCACCTCGTCGGCCCAGCCGGCGAACCCGTGGCCGCCCAGCGGATGGTCGGACGCGCCGGCCGGGATCGCGTACGGCTTCCCGCCCTTCGCCTCGATCTCGGCGAGCGCCTGCTCCCAGCTCTCCTTGAAGCCGATCCCGAAGCCGGCCTTCACCAGGCGGACGTCGGCGCCCATGAGGCGGCTCAGGAGGATGTTCCCGACCCGGTCGTAGGTGACGTCGGGCCAGTTGACCCAGCTCTCCTGGACCAGCACGCACGCGAGGCCGGCGTGGGCCGCCACGGCGGCGACCTGGCGGGTGTGGTTGGACTGGACGCCGCCGATCGAGACGAGGGTGTCGCAGCCCTGCGCCAGCGCGTCGGCCAGCAGGTACTCGAGCTTGCGAACCTTGTTGCCCCCGAAGGCGAGGCCCGAGTTGCAGTCCTCGCGCTTCGCCCAGATGGTCGCGCCGCCCAGGTGCTGGGTCAGCCGGTCCAGGCGCTGGATCGGCGACGGCCCGAAGAGGAGGGGATACCGGGCGAACGATGCGAGCGACACGGCGGGCTCCTGGGTTTCGCGTCCACTTGGTCGTACTGACCCAACTATCTCGTCCGACTCGTCGCTGTTGACGGACAACCTACTGGACTCCAACATCGACATCATCCCGACGAAGGAGACGCTTGATGGATCAGACGAAGAGGCAAGGCGCATTGGCTAAGGTCGCCATCGCGTTGGGAGCGGGCATCGTCGTGCTCTTGCTTCTCTTCCCCTCGGGCGGCGTCGACTCCCTCCCGCCAGTGTGCTCCTCGATCTTCAACCTCTACAGCGTGCCGTGCGAGGGCTGGGTGGCCCCGGCCGCGGGATTGGCGACGGCTGCGGTCGTTGCCCTAGCGCTCTGGCTGAAGGACCGCCGCCAGGCGACGTAAGTTCGGCCAGTCGGCCCTGGCACAACGCGGGCGGGTGGCGAGGGGCTGGGCCGCCGATGGTACACGGCGGTCGGGCCACACGACCCGGCACGAAGCGCGCGCGCGATCCTCCCGGCGCGGTCGCATCGGGTACGCTCGGCCTGCCGGTCGTGCCGTTTCCCGCGGGGCGGCCGGCAATGCGGGAGCAGGGGCACGCATGACGCAGGGACTCATCGAGAACCCGGTCCTCAACTCGCCGTTCGTGGAGCCCGCGCGCCACTTTCGTACGACGGCCGACGGCGAGGTCACCGGCGAGATCGTCGCGCGCCGCCGTCCCTCCGAGTTCTTCGTCCCCGTCGCGAAGCCCAGGAAGAGCAGCGCCCAGCTCACCCTCGATGCCTTCGGGCCGCCCACCCGCCAGCAGCCGAACGAGATCGTCAACGAGATCCGCCAGGCCGTCGCCCGCTGGCGCACGCAGGGCTACCCGCACACCACGCCGACCACCCGCGAGCTCCTTGCCTACTGGCGCGGTGACGACCGTGAGCGACGCCTCTTCTTCTGCCAGGTCGAAGCGGCCGAGACCGCGATCTACCTGGCGGAGGCCGCCTCCCGCCTCGGCGATCCGAAGGCCCTCAACGTCATCGCCGCCGAGAACGCCCGCCTCAACGACGGCCTGCCGCGCCTGGCCCTCAAGATGGCGACGGGCTCGGGCAAGACCGTGGTCATGGCGATGCTCATCGCCTGGCAGACCCTCAACAAGCTGGCCGACCCGTACGACAAGCGGTTCTCGACCCGCTTCCTCGTCGTTACGCCGGGGATCACGATCCGCGACCGCCTGCGGGTCCTCCTCCCCAACGATCCCGGCAACTACTACCGGGCGATGGACCTCGTCACGGCGGAACAGCTCGACCGGCTGCAGGCCGCCACGATCCTGGTGACGAACTTCCACGCCCTCATCCGGCGCGAGAAGATCGAGGTCGCCGCGCTCACGAAGAAGGTCCTCGCCGCCGGCGGCGACCTCGACCGCTTCAGGGAGACGCCGGCCGAGATGGTCCGCCGCGCCTGCAACGTCTTCGGGACCGCAAAGAACATCGTGGTCCTCAACGACGAGGCCCACCACTGCTACGCCCCGGCGCCCGTGGAGGACGGCGGCCTGGGCGAGACCGCCGGCGCGGCCGGGACCGACGGCGAACGGCCTCTCGACCCCGACGAGCGCACGGAGGCCCGCCGGACTACGGAGGACGCCCGCGTCTGGCTCTCGGGGCTCCAGGCCGTCCGCGACAAGATCGGCGTGCGGGCCGTCTTCGACCTCTCCGCGACGCCGTTCTTCCTGCGCGGCTCCGGATACCCGGAGGGGACGCTCTTCCCCTGGGTCGCCTCCGACTTCGGCCTCATGGACGCGATCGAGTCGGGGATCGTCAAGGTGCCCCGGCTCCCGGTGGCCGACGACTCCACCACGGGCACGGGGCCCGCCTACCGCGACCTCTGGCTGCGCGTGCGTGACGGGCTCCCGAAGAAGGGCGTCAAGGACACCCCGATCGACGGCGAGCCGATCATCCCCAAGGAGCTCGAAGGCGCCCTGCTCACGCTCTACCGCGACTACGAGCGGGCCTACGGCGAATGGGCCGCGGCGGGCATGGGCACGCCGCCGGTCTTCATCGTCGTCTGCTCGAACACGTCGGTCAGCAAGCTGGTCTACGACTGGATCGGCGGCTGGGAGAAGGAGCTCGCCGGCGCGGCCGGCGGTCCCGGCGGGTCCGACGTGGCAGGCGGCCCGGGCGCAGCCGGCGGCGGCACGGTCCTGGTCCCCGGCAGGCTCGCGCTCTTCTCCAACGTCGACCACGGAACCTGGCTCACCCGCCCCGTTTCGCTGCTCGTCGACTCCGCGCAGCTCGATCGCGGCGACGCCCTGGACCCCGAGTTCAAGCGCGCCGCCGCCCACGAGATCGCCGAGTTCAAGCACGAGTACGTCACCCGCTTCCCCGGACGCTCGGCGGACGACATCGGCGACGAGGAGATCCTGCGCGAGGTGATGAACACGGTCGGCAAGCGGGGCCGCCTGGGCGAGGGCATCCGCTGCGTCGTCTCGGTCTCCATGCTGACCGAGGGCTGGGACGCCAACACCGTCACCCACATCCTGGGCATCCGCGCCTTCGGGACGCAGCTCCTCTGCGAGCAGGTCGTGGGGCGGGCTCTCCGGCGAGCGGCCTACGACGCCAACGACGAGGGGCTCTTCGAGGCCGAGTACGCCGAGGTCTACGGGATCCCCTTCAGCTTCCTCCAGACCGGACAGGGGACACCGAAGAAGCCGAAGCCGGTCCTGGTCGTGCGCGCCCTCCCGGAGCGGGCCCACCTTCGGATCGAGTTCCCGCGCCTGATGGGCTACCGCTGGGAGATGCCGACCGACCGCCTGACGGCCACCTTCGACGAGCACGCGGTCCTCGCCCTCTCGACCGACGAGGTGCCGACGACTGTCGAGCTGGACCCGATCGTCGGGGAGATCGCCATCCATTCGCTCGACGACCTGCGCGAGCAGCGCCTCAACACCGTCGTCTTCGCGGTCGCGAAGCGGACCCTCGACAACTACTTCCGCGACGAGGGGGACGCCGAGCGGCCGTGGCTCTTCCCGCAGCTCGCCCGGATTGCGCGCGCCTGGATCGAGGCCTGCGTCCGCCCGAATCTCAAGGACCACGCCTTCGTCCAGATGCTGATGCTGACGGAGTACAGCCACGCCGCGGCCGAGCGCCTCTACCGCTCCATCGTCTCGGGCACCGCGGGCGAGAAGCGCCTCGTCCCGATCCTGCGCCCCTACGAGGCGATCGGCTCCACCGACGGGATCTCCTTCGAGACGACGAAGCACTGCTACGACATCACGAACAGCCACGTCAACCGCGTCGCCCTCGACTCCGGCTGGGAGGCGAAGCTCGCCGAGGTCCTCGACGGGATGCCCGAGGTCGTCTCGTTCGTGAAGAACCAGGGCCTCAACTTCAAGATCCCGTACACGTACGAGGGCCGCGCCGGCCACTACGTCCCCGACTACCTGATCCGCCTCCGTGACGGGCTGGGGGAGGGCCGGCCGACGGCGGGCGACGGCCCGGACGACCTGCTCACCCTCGTCCTGGAGGTCACCGGCGAGCGCAAGAAGGAGAAGCAGGCGAAGGTCGCCACGGCGACCGACCTGTGGGTCCCGGCCGTCAACAACTGGGGCGGCCTGGGCCGCTGGGCGTTCCTCGAGGTCACCGACCCGTGGGATGCCGGCAACCTGATCCGGGCCCGCTTCCTGGAGCCGACGGGCGCTCGGTGATGCTCATTGACAATTACGCAGAGTGCGTAGAGGCTTCACGTATGACGTCACTCATGACCGCTCCTGTTGCCGCCACGCTGGTCGCGATCGACCGGGCGGATGGCGCCACGTTGACTGAGATCGCCCGGGCGACGGGGAAATCGGTGTCGACGATCCAGCGGTCCGTCCAGGGTCTCGTTGGCGCGGGCGTTCTCGTGCGGCTGTCGCCGCGCGGACGCCTCGTGTTCGCTCCGGATGCTCCCCGGCGGGCGCTCCGAGAGCTCGCCGATTGGCGCCTCGGGACCGCCGGCACGACGCGGCTCACGCGCCCGGCGCAGGCTGGGGCATCGGTCTCGTGGCCACTCGTCCCGGCCACCATCCAGGACCCGACGATCCGGGGTGCATGGGCCCAGGCGATCGGGTCGATCGTGGCGACGTATCACCCGAGGCGGGTGATCCTCTTCGGGTCCCAGGCGCGCGGTGATGCGCAACCCGACAGCGACGTCGACCTGCTCGTGGTGTTTGACGACGACCGTGACCGTCGCGAACGGAGGGTCGGAATCCGGCGCGTGCTGGGCGGGATGCCATTCGCCAAGGACGTCGTCGTCGCCTCGACCGCAGACCTCGATCATCCGGCCGCCGGCACCGCCGTCGGCGACGCCGTCCGAGAGGGCATCATCGTCTATGAGCGCTGAGCGCGAGGCCGACGCGTTGCGATGGCTGGGCTTCGCCCTGGGCGATCTCGAGGCCGCTCGGTCGGTACCCGGCCGTCACGTCCGCCCGCGAATCGTGGCGTTCAACGCCCAGCAGGCCGCCGAGAAGGCGCTCAAGGCGGCGCTGGCGCTGGCCGGCGTTGACGCGCCGAGGACGCACGATCTCGACGACCTCCGGAATCGGCTGCACGCGGGCTGGCGCGTCAAGCGCCGTCATCCCGACCTTGCCCGGCTTTCCGACTACGCGGTTGACAGTCGCTACCCGGACGACATCACGCCGGTCACGCCACTCCAGTCGGCGACCGCCGTGCGCCAGGCCATCTCGATCGTCCGCGCCGTGCGCGAGGACTTCGAGCGGCGCGGGGTTTCCACCGCGAACCTGCAACCCCGGTGAGCAGTGCCACGGGACCCGTGCTCTTCCCGCAGCTCGTCCGGATCGCGCACTGGAGAGCCGTCGCGATGCTCGGCATCCAGGCCTTGACGCGAGAGCCCCGAACACCCGACGATCACGCCCTCACGCCGCCGTGCGCCGCTCAGTCGGCGTCCGCCACATGCGTCGTCGCGCAACCCCCGGTCGGTCGCGCCTCCCGTTCCTTTTCGACACCGTCGTCCAGCTCGGCGAGGGTCGCGTTTCTCACGGGGGTGAGTGTCCCGATGGCTACGGATCACTCCACCCGACCCTCACCTGGTCCGAGTGGGTCGCCTGGCGATGGTGGGTTGGCGGGATCCTCGAGAGGATCGACCGTGCCGCCCACTTCGTGCCCATCGTGCGCAGCGCGTGGTGCCCCCGCATCTGCGACCGCCTCGTGGGTGACCGCGGCCCCTGGTCGCCGATCCGTTACGGGTCGGTCTCGGTTCCGTGGGAGGACAGCCCGCAGGGCCAACCCGATCCCGACTGCGGCGCCAACCTGGAGCCAACGCAGAGCCGGGCCAGTTGTCGATAGGGCCGACACTCAGGAGTATTCGGGCAGCCCCAGCAGCCGCGGCACCGACAGGCTGTCGTCGAGCTGGTTCCAGACGATGCCTGCACCGCGTCAGCCGACGGCGCGAACAGGCTCCTCGGCGTCGAGCGTCCCGATCCCGGAACGGGCGACGGAGGCCAGCAGCCGGCCCGACCCGAACCTTCCACGCGTGCCGTCGGCCCCGTGCCAGTCCAGGACCAGCAACCTTGCCGGGATCCCCCGATCCAGCTCTGCAAGAATCGCGGGCCAGGCCTCGTACGTGGTGGCAAACCGTCCCACGACCTTGTTGGAGGGGATCAGCCGGAGCGAGTACCCCACGGCCCCGTCGACCCGGATATCGAGACCTTCGCCCGGCTTGCGGGCGTACCGTCCGACCTCCCAGCCGGTGAAGTCGGTGATCTCCGGGTACTCGAAGTCATCGTCGTGCGTAGGCATCGCGTCGTCCGAGAATGCCGGCCGGGCTGACACGTCTCCTCAGCCGACCGCGCGGACGGGCTCCTCGACGTCGAGCGTCCCGATCCCGGTCCGGGCGACGGAGGCAAGGAGCCGGCCCGACCCGAACCTTCCGCGCGTGCCGTTGGCCGCGTGCCAGTCGAGGACGAGCAATCGGGCGGGGATCCCACGATTCAACTCTGCGAGAACGGCAGGCCAGGCCTCGTACGTGGACGGGAACCGGCCGACGACCTTGTTGGACGGGATCAGCCGAAGCGAATACTCGACGGCTCCGATGACGCGGATGTCCAGACCTTCGCCCGGCTTGGGTGCGTACCGACCCAGCTCGCCCGTGCTCCAGTCGTACTCGACTTCCTCGTCGGGATCAGCGTCGTTCGTATGCACGTCGATCGCGCTTCGTGGCGCGCCATGCGGAGATGATTCGCGGGCGTGGCCCGCCTTCGGAGGTTACCACCACCAGGAGCCGTCCGAGATTCGACCAGCCGATGGTTCGATACCTGTCCTCGATCTCAGAGTGCTCCAGGTCGGGGAGCGTGCTTGCCAGGGCGCTCATCACGACGGACTCTGCCTCGAGGAACGAGACGCCGTGCTTCCAGACATTGATCCACTCCTTCTCCGAGTCGCGGTCATAGAGTCCCACCCGCGGCACGATAGCCAGCGTTGCTTACCTGCCGATTACCCCGATAAGGGAGAGACAAGCCATGCCGCGTAAGGTGGACGGCACGCCGAAGAGCCGGACCCCGGTTCGGGCCGTCCGCCACGACGGCGAGACCCGCGCCAACATCCCGACCGCCGAGCTGGAGTCCTTCGCCCGCCCCGAGGAGAAGAGGCCCGCGATCGTGCGCTACCCCCGCGACCCGTCGCTCGACCCCCAGCTCGTCTGGCGCGGCAAGGACGAGCAGGACGCGCAGGACCTCCGCGTCCCGGCCGTCCCCATCTACATCCAGGAGACCATCGACCCGCTGGCCCTCGTCGAGGAGCTGCGCGCCGAATCGGAGGGCCGCCGCCCGGAGGCCCAGCTGGACCTCTTCGGCCCGTACACGGACCTCTCGTTCGAGGAGAGGGTCGACTTCTACCGCCACCCGGGCAAGTGGACGAACCGGATGATCCTGGGCGACTCGCTCCTGGTGATGACGAGCCTCGCCGAGAAGGAGGGCCTCAAGGGCCAGGTCCAGGCGATCTACGTCGACCCGCCCTACGGGATCAAGTTCGGCAGCAACTGGCAGGTCTCCACGCGCAAGCGCGACGTCCGTGACGGGAAGGACACGGACCTCACCCGCCAGCCGGAGCAGGTGAAGGCCTACCGGGACACCTGGGAGCTGGGCATCCACTCCTACCTCGCCTACCTGCGCGACCGGCTGGTGGTGGC
>JAZDPM010000165.1:0-10528 GCA_043797725.1 Chloroflexota bacterium | reverse complement strand
GGCTCCTACGCCGACCTGCTGAGCTGGTTTCCGGATGACGCCGCCTGTCTCGACTACCTCGACTGGCTCCGCTGGCCGGACGGCTTCCTCTGCCCGCACTGCGGTGGGACGAGAGCCTGGCGGTGTGCGGACGGCCGCTGGTCATGCGGAGGCTGTGCCCGGCGCGTGTCGCCGACCGCGGGCACGATCTTCCACGCGACCCGGACCCCGCTGACCGTCTGGTTCGCGGCCGCCTGGCACATGACGAGCCAGAAGCACGGGATCTCCGCCCTGGGTCTCAAGCGGGTTTTGGGGATCGGCTCCGAGCAGACGGCCTGGGCGATGCTCCACCGCTTCCGCACGGCCATGGTCCGGCCGGGCCGCGAGCGCTTGCGGGGCGCCGTCGAGCTCGACGAGACGTTCCTCGGTGGGCCCGAGCCCGGCCGGCCGGGCCGTGGCGCGCTGGGCAAGACGATGGTCGAGGTGGCCGTCGAGCGGGACGGCACCCGGCTCGGCCGCTGCCGCCTGGCCGTCATCGACGACGCGAGCGCGGCCAGCCTGCACGCGTTCCTCCTCGCCCACGTCGAGCCCGGCTCGGTCGTCCTCAGCGACGGCTGGGCGGCGTACCCGCGGGCCTGCGGGGCGGACTACCGCCACGAGCCCCTCGTCATCTCGGGCTCCGGATCCGCGGCCCACGAGCTCCTGCCCGGCGTCCACCGGGTCGCCGCGCTGGCGAAGCGCTGGCTCCTGGGCACCCACCAGGGCGGCGTGAAGCCGGGCCACCTACAGGCCTACCTCGACGAATTCACGTTCCGCTTCAACCGCCGGCGCTCGCGGGCGCGGGGGATGCTCTTCTACCGTCTCCTCGAAGGGGCCGTCGGGGCGAGCCCCCGCACGTATCGCTCGCTCGTGGTGGGCCCCGGCTCCGGCCGCCGGACGATGCCAATGCCGCCCTCGGACAAGCGGGTCAGGAGCGAGAGCCTGGCTGGCGAGCGCCGGGATCGACCGTGGCGATCGCCTACCGAGTGGGGGACCCTCGAGACGCAGTGAGCGGCGCCTGCACTCAGATGGAGGACCCCTTCGGCGGAATCCGTGAGCGTGAACTGTCCCAATTCAAGCAGCGCTCCTGCTGGATCTAGCATCGGACGCGGCCGGCAGGGACCGCGGGACATGCCGTCGGTCGGTGGCGTTTGACGGCAGGGCGCCTCGGGTGTACAAACGGCAGTCGCGCACCTTTCCTGCAACCTGATCTGGCGTGCCCTGCGCCGACCCGAAAGGACCCGTCCTCCCGTGACCTTCCCCGAGCTCGAGCAGGCGGCGCCGAGCGCCCCCAGCCTCTCCCGGATCAAGCGGACGCTGACCGAGCAGGCGATCGCCGGCGCGACCGCGGCCCGCTGGGAAGAAGCGGCCGACATCAACCGGAAGCTCCTGGAGTCCGGGCCGGACGCCGAGGCCGAGAACCGCCTCGCCAAGGCGCTCTGGGAGATGGGCGACCTCGGCGGCGCTCGCGAGCACTACCAGAAGGCGCTCGCACTCGATCCCACCAACCGGATCGCCGAACGGAACATCGACCGTCTCAAGCTTCTCATGGTCGAGGCCGGCGACCGCATCGTCGCGGCCGACCCGACGAGCAAGGCGCCCGTCTCCATCTTCGTCGAGGAGACCGGCAAGACCGGCTTCGCCCACCTGGTGGAGCTCGCCCGCCCGAGGGTCCTCGCCCAGGTGAATCCGGGCGACTACGTGGAGCTGGTGGCCGAGGGCAAGCACCTCATCGCGTTCTCGAACGGGATCCGCGTTGGCGTGGTGGAGCCTCGGGTCGCCGCGCGCCTCCTGAAGCTCATTGCCGACGGCAACAAGTACGCGGCGGGCGTCACCTCGCTCGGGGCGCAGGACGTCCGGATCATCATTCGCGAGATCTACCAGGATCCCCGCAACTACGGCAAGGTGAGCTTCCCGACGGCCGCCAGGTCCACCGACCTCCGCCCCTACACGAAGGGCACCCTGGTCCGCGAGGACGAGGAGCTCGAGGACGACCTCGAGGACGACGTCGAGGACGACGAGATCGAGGATCTGGATCGCGTCATCCCGGCCGAGGTGACCCCGGACGAGGCCTTCGAGGAAGAGCCGGACGAGCTCGAGGAGCCCTAGTCCGAGGGGCCCCGCGGGAGACCTCGCGGGGCGCCGGTCGGGCGGCCTTCGTCGCCTCTGGCAGAATCCTCGCCCATGACCCCCCGGGACATCGCGGGTCGACCCGCCGAGCCGCTCTCGCTCCCGATCTTCGCGCGGCTGGCACCCGCCCTGCCGGCCGAGCTGATCGCCGCCCGGATCGAGGCTGCCACCGCCCCGGACGACGTCGTGGTGGATCTCTTCGGGCGCGGCGGCTGGGTTGCCCGCACCGCGCTTGCGCTCGGCCGCCGGGCGGTCTCGATCGAGACGTCCCCGCTGAGCCGCCTGCTGGCCGACGTCGTCGTGCGGGCCCCGGACCTGCGCCACCTCGACGCCGCCTTCCAGGCGGTGGCCGCCGCGCCGCTCGGGACGACGAGCCTCCGGGCGTGGATCGACGAGGGCTTCGCAACGAGCTGCCCGACGTGCGGCCGCACGCTTGCCCTCGAGGAGATGGTCTGGGAGCCGGCCTCCGGCCGGGCGGCCGCCGGCGGAGTGACCGGGCGAAGCGGGTTGCCCGGCGGAGTGACCGGGCGAAGCGGGCGCCCGGGCCCGGCGGGCGCGCTCCGGCCGACCCGGCGCTCCTTCCGCTGCCCGGCCTGCCTGGACCGGCGCGGCCGGGGCGGCGAGCTGCGCCACGCGGCGCCGGAGGAGGCCGACCTGGAGCTGGCGAGCGCGCTGGACCACGATCCGGTGGCGCGCGGGGAGATCGCCCGCCGCTTCCCGTTGACCGACGAGCCGGGCGGGCTGCTGGAGCAGCTGCTCGACCTCCATTCGCCGCGCCAGCTGGCCGCGCTCCAGGCCATCCTCGCCCGGATCGAGGGCGAGCTCCGCGCCTCCCAGGTGACGTCTGCGCTCCGCCTCGCCCTTCTCCACGCCATCCTCCCGTCGAGCCGCCTCAACGGGTACCCTGGCCGCGCCAGCTCGCTGCGCATCGCCGAGGGCCGGGTCCGCCCGGCGGGAGCGGCGGGATGGCGCGAGCGCAACCCGTGGCGGGCCTTCGAGGAGGGCTACCAGCTGTTGCGGGCCTTCGTGCAGGCGCTCGACGACGGCCCGTACGGGGCGGTGCAGGCGCGCCTCACCGAGCGGCTCGACGGGGTGCTCGACGGCCCGCCGATGATCTCGCTGCGGGTGGGCGCGGGCGACGCCCTCGAACGGCTGGCCGCCGAGGCCGAGGCGCTCACGACGGCCCAGCGTGCACGGGTCCGGCTCGTGCTGTCGCAGCCGCTCCCCGAGTGGACGCCGGGCCGGCTCGCGGAGGCGTTCGTCGTCACCGCCTGGGGGCTCGGGAACGAGGCGGCCCGCCTCCTGCCGTTCGCGCCCCTGCTCGAGGCGGACGTCCGGCCGCCGAGCCGTGGGGCGGCGCTGAGGGCCGCCCTCGACGCCGTGAACCCGGCGATGGCGCCGAGCGGGATCGGCGTGCTCCTTCTCGACGCGGATGGTGCGCCGGGCCTGGCGGTCGCGGCCCTGGCCGGCGCGACGGCCGGCTGGCGAGTCGCCGGCGCCCGCCTCACCGAGCCGGGTCGAACGCCGGGCGGCCTGGTGGAGCTGGTGCCGCCCGGCGGCAGGCTGGGCGCAACTCCCCGGACGCGGGCCAACCGCGCCCTCGCGCCCGCTCCCGGCGGGGTCGGCGATCCGGCGGTGATCACCACGCGCGGTGTCTTCGGCGGCCCGGTCCCGATCGACGGGCGCTTCTCGGTCTCGGAGCTGAACCGGGTCGTCACGGAGACGACGGTCGCCGCGCTCCAGGCACGGGGGGAGCCGGCCGATGGCCAGCACCTCGTCGGGGAGCTGCTCGTGGCACTGGACCGGAGCGGGCAGCTCCGTCGCTTCGCCGTGGCGGCGGCCCGGTCTGCCGGGGGCGCCGCTGCGCCGGCCGGAGACGCGCCCGTGGGCGACGCGCTGCCGGGAGACGCGCTGCCGGGAGACGCGGCAGGCGACCCGGCGGCTCGCGCGGCGACGGACCTCCTGGCCCTCATCGAGGTCGAGCTGGGGCGGCCCGACCAGCGCAAGGTCGCGCCGTCCGAGGGCGGGCGCTTCTGGCTTCGCGATCACCGCGACGAGGCCGAGGCAGCCGCGCCGCTGTCGGACCGGCTGGAGTGGGCCGTGTTCAGCCTCCTGGGCACGGGTGCCTCGGTCCCGGAGGCGGCCGTGCGCGCCCGCGTCGAGGAGGTGTTCGTGGGTCCCGATGCCCCGGACCCCTGGCTCGTGGACGCCTGCCTGGCCAGCTACGGCGTGCCCGCCCCGGGCGAGGGGCGGCTCGTCGCCGGCGACGACCTCCAGGCCCGGACCCGCGAGCACGCGGCGACGATCGGCCTTCTCGCGGACCTGGGGCACCGGCTTGGCGTGCACGTCTTCATCTCCCCGCGCGAGCAGGGGCGGCGCACGGGAGGCGCGCCGCTGGGCGCGAGGCTGCTCGGAGACGAGCGCGACGCGTCGCTCGGCTTCCTGGGCCGCTCCGGCGCGGATGCCCTGGAGCAGGTGGACTGCGGCTGGTACGTCCGCCCGCGCTTCGTCTTCCTCTTCGAGGTCGAATGGACCGCGATGCTCGGCGAGCCGGTCCTGCGCCGCGGACGCCGCATCCCGGCGGACGAGCGGATCGTCCGCTTCCTGGTCCTCCCGCCGGAGCGGGTGGAGCTGCTTCGGCGCAAGCTCCAGCACTCCCCGGTCCTCCGGGCGGCGATGGAGGCCGGCAACTGGCACGTGTTGCGGACGGACGCCCTGCGCCAGTTCGCCGGCCGGCCCAGCCCGGCCCTCGGCGACCTGGAGCCGCACCTCGGCCTGGATCCGGTGGCGGATCATCCCGACCAGCTGCCGCTCTTCGAGGCCTGACCGGCCGGCACCCGTCCCGCGGCCCCGGTACCCTACCCGGATGACCACCTCGACGACTCTTGCCGATCTCTGCGCCCGCACCTGGGAGCGGACGCTGCAGCTGCACCCCACGATGGCGACCATCTACGGGGACGAGCGCTACGACGACCGCCTCGACGACCCGGGGCCGGAGGGGCGGGCCGCCCGGCGGGCGCTGGCCGAGGACGCTAGCGCGGGTGCGCTGGCCATCGACCCGGCCGGTCTCGACGAAGAGGAGCGGATCTCCCGGGACCTGCTCGCCCTCATCGCCGATCACCAGATCGCGGAGGACGATCTCCGCGTCGATCTCGTGGGCGCGGTCGAGCAGCAGGGCCACCAGTCGCTCCTGCCCGAGCTGGTCCAGCTCCAGAAGGCCGACACGCCGGAGCGGCTCGAGCGGCTCCTCGCCCGCCTCGCGGCGTACCCGGCGCTGACCGACAGCGTCATCGACCTCCTGGCGGAGGGCCGCGCGGCCGGCCTCACCGCGGCGCGCGTGGTCGCCGACCGCGTCGTGGGCCAGCTGGAGCGGCTCCTCGCGGCGCCGGCCGCCACGTCGCCCATCGTCACGGTCCCGGCCCTCGCCGACAAGGCCGACCGGGCCCGCCTCCTCGAAGCCGTGGAGCGCCACGTCCGGCCGGCCGACGCGCGCTACCTCGAGGCCATTCGGGCCTACCTTCCGGCAACCCGCGAGGCGCCGGGCCTGTGCGCCCTGCCCGACGGCGAGGCGCGCTACGCGACGAAGGTCAGGGGCTACACCAGCCTTGACGTCACCCCCGCCGAGCTGCACCGAATCGGGCTCGAGGAGCTGGAGGAGATCGAGGGGGAGCGGCGGGCCATCGCCCGCGCGGCCGGCCACGGCGACGACACGGCCGCCTACCGCAACGCCCTCAACGCCGATCCGGCGCAGATTCCGCCGACTCCCGAGGCTCTGGTGGCCCGCTGCCAGGAGGACGTGGGCCGCGCGTTCGCGGCGGCGCCCCGGTGGTTCAACCGCGTCCCGAAGGCCGGCTGCCAGGTCCGCCGCGTCGAGCCGCTCCTGGAGAAGGACGCCCCGGGCGCGTATTACTACCCGCCCACCAAGGACGGCGGCCGGCCCGGCATCTACTTCGTCAATGCCTACGACCTCCCCAGCCGGACGTACTGGTCGGCCGCGTCCACCACCTACCACGAGGCGGTCCCCGGCCACCACTTCCAGCTCGCGCTCGAGATGGAGCTCGAGGGGCTCCCCGCCTTCCGGACCCTGGGCTACTGGCCGCAGGGCACGGCCTACGTGGAGGGCTGGGCCCTCTACACGGAGCGGGTGGCCGACGAGGCTGGCCTCTTCCGGAGCGAGGCGGAGCGGTTCGGCATGCTCGACAGCCAGGCGTTGCGGGCCGTCCGGCTCGTCGTCGACACGGGGCTGCACGCGTTCGGCTGGAGCCGCCAGAAGGCGTTCGAGACGATGGTGGCCGCGGGGATCCACCCGACCGACGCGGGGATCGAGACCGACCGCTACATCGCCTGGCCGGGCCAGGCGCTCGCGTACATGACCGGGCGGCGCGAGATCGAACGGCTCCGGGCCGCGCGCGCGGCCCGCGAAGGCGACGCCTTCGACATCCGGCGCTTCCATGACGACGTCCTCCGTCACGGGAAGCTTCCCCTGCGCATCCTCGCCGAAGTGGTGGGCTGAGCCTCGCCGATCGGCCGCGCACCCGCGCTCGCACCTCGGAGGGCTCGATGATCTCGCTCGACGCCGGCGCCGCCGTCAACGCCGTCGCGGACCGCTTCTGGGACGCGTTCCTCGCGCTCAACCCGGAGATTGGGACGATCTACGGGGACGAGCGCTACAACGACCGCCTCCCGGATCCGTCCGTGGCCGGGCGCGCCGCGGCGCGGACTCTCCGCGACGGGACCCTGGCCGAGCTGGCCGCCATCCCCGTCGACGACCTGCCCGTCGAGGAGCGGATCACCCACGACATGCTGCGGGTCGTCTGCGAGCTGGGGAACGAGGCGAACGACCTCCGGATGGATCTCGTCGCGCTCGTCGATCACATCGATGGGCCGCAGTCTCTCCTTGCCCAGGGGGTCCAGTTCCAGGCAGCCGACACGCCGGAGCGCCGCGCGAAGCTCCTGGCGCGCCTCGCCGCCTTCGGTCCCTTCATCGACGCCCACGTCGACCTCCTCGCGGAAGCCCGAGCGACCGGGATGACCGCCCCGCGGATCGTGGTGGAACGCGCGATCTCGCAGGCGGAGCGGATCCTCGGGCTGCCCGTCGAGGAATCGCCCATCGTGACCGGGGCACGGCTCGCCGAGGGAGACGAGGAGGGGCGCGCACTGGTCGCCGGGGCCGTGCGCGACGTCGTGAATCCGGCGCTCCTGCGCTATCTTGATGCCCTGCGCGGCCCGTACCTCGCGGCGACGCGGGTGGACCCGGGCCTCTGGTCGGCGCCGGACGGGACGGCCCGCTACCGGATGGCGGTCCGGACGTGGACGAGCCTGGACCTGGACCCGGCGGAGGTCCACCGGTTCGGCCTCGACGAGCTGCGCGCCCTCGACACCGACCGGCTCGCGATCGCCCGCGCGGCAGGTTTCGACGGCCTGGCGGCCTACCGGGCGCATCTCGCGTCCGATCCCACGAACCGGGTTGCCTCCACGGGGGACCTGGTGGCGCGGGCGGGGGACGACATCGAACGGGCGATGGCCGTCGCGCCCCGCTGGTTCGGGCGGCTGCCGGTCGCCCCGTGCGAGGTCCGCCCGGTGGAGCCGTTCATGGAGCGAGAGGCCCCGCCGGCCTTCTACTTCCCGCCGACCGTCGACGGGTCGCGCCCGGGGATCTACTTCGTCAACACCTACGACCTCCCGACGCGGCTCCTCTCCAAGCTCGCGGCCACCACCTACCACGAGGCGGTTCCCGGCCACCACTTCCAGGTTGCCCTGGAGATGGAGAATCCGTCACTCCCGGCGTTCCGGACGCTGGGCACCCGGATGATCGGCGCGGCGTATGCGGAGGGCTGGGGGCTGTACTCGGAACGCCTGGCCGACGAGATGGGACTCTACCGGGACGACGCCGAACGCTTCGGCATGCTCGAGGCGCAGGCCTGGCGCGCGGCCCGCCTCGTGGTCGACACCGGGATCCACGCCCTGGGCAGGGACCGCGCCTGGGCCGTCCGATTGCTCGCCGACGAGGCCGGCCTCTCCGACACCGACGCCAACATCGAGACCGACCGCTACATCGCCTGGCCCGGCCAGGCCCTCACCTACAAGATCGGCCACCGCGAGATCACCCGGCTGCGAGCGGAGCTGTCCGCCCGGGACGGGGCCGCCTTCGACCTCCGCGCGTTCCACGACGCGCTGCTGGGGCACGGCGCCCTCGCGCTAACGACGCTCGCCCGCGAGCTGCCGCGCTGGCTGGCGCCGGCGCGCTGACCGGCCGCCAGTGACGTTGGCGGCTGCCACCGAGCATGGCGATCGCCGCTGACCGTGGCGGCCCCGCGAGCTGTTCCGCCTTGACGCAGCGGAGGAATCTGCAGACTGTTAGCCCATTGCCGCGCTTGCTCGGTGCGCGGAGCGGCATCTCCTGGGAAACGGACGACAGGGGCACGAGATGGCAAACGACAGCCGACTCACCATCGGCTTCCCACGAATGTACAACGAGCCCGGCGAGCGGCGAGCCTTCCTGCCACCGCTGAGCGGCCTGCTCGCGGACATGGATGTCGATGTCTACGTCGAGGCCGGGAGCGGGACCGGCATGGGTATCTCCGACGATGACTACCTGGCCGTGTCGCCGAGAGTCCATATCGTGGACGAGGCCACGGCGTATCGCCAGGACATCGTGGTGGTGCTCCGGGCGCCCGAGGGGCGCTACGAGCTGATCCGGCCCGGCGCGATCCTGCTCTCGATGCTCCACTTCACCACGCGCCCGGAACGCGTCGAGCTGCTGCGCGGCCTGGGCATCGAGGCCATCGCGCTCGACATGGTGACCGGCGACGACGGACGGCGCCTGGTCCAGAACCTGCGCGACGTGGCTCGCAACGGGCTGGCCACGGCCTTCGACGCCCTCGAGCGGCGCTGGCCACCCTTCCTGTCGCCGGAACGCGACCCCATCACGGTCACGGTCCTGGGTGCCGGCGGGGTCGGCAAGCATGCCATCGAGTGGGCGGCCAGGTGCGGCGATGACGAGCGTAACGCGCGGTTCATGCGCGATGGCATCCCCGGGGCCGAGGTGGTGGTGGTCGAGCAGGGCCTGGCGGGCAACGAGGCCTACTTCCGGCGCCGCCTGGGGGAGACCGACATCCTCGTCGATGCCACGGCGCGACGCGATACGTCGCGTCCCTTGTTCCCCAATGACTGGCTCGGCCTGTTGCCCGCCCATGCGATCGTCTGCGACCTCGCGGTCGATCCCTACCTGCTCGATGACGATCCGCCGGTCGTGCGCGGGATCGAGGGCATCCCGCAGGGCAATCTCGACCAGTGGGAGTTCGGCCCGGACGACCCGGCCTGGGACCGGCTGCCTCCCGGGATCCCGACCGCGCAGCGGCGGACGGTCGTCTCCTGCTACTCGTGGCCGGGCGTCCAGCCCAGGGCCTGCATGGAGGCCTACGGTTCGCAGGTCACCCCGCTCCTCAAGACGCTCATCTGGTACGGCGGGCTGCCGGGGATCGGACCGAACGGCTCATTCCATGCCCGAGCTCTCTGGCGCGCCAGCCTGCGGCATTGGCTGGCCGGCAGCTCCGCCGCCTGAGGACCTGCTGGTTCCCGGAGCGGGCCGCGAGGAACGCGACGCCCGGATCAGGGGCGCCTCGCGGGCCGCCCGCCGCTCCACGACGCTCAGATCGTACGTGCGCACCCGGGATGGAACGCAATTCGCACGCGTTCGCCCGATCTGACGCGGATGTCGTTGACAGGGCCGCGCGTGCCGTGGGACCATCCGGGCGACACCCGTTCCGCACCACGGAACAGCCCCCACCTGCCTTCCCGCCAGGCGGGCGCGCCTCGATCCCGGGCCGGCCCAGCACGATGGTCGCCCGGCCCGGGACGGGTCGAGCCACGGAGGAACCATGACCCCGGATCCCGCTCCCGCCTCTGCCCCCTCGCTGAAGCGCGACACCCAGCTCGCGATCTACCACCGGGCGAGCAAGACGCTACCCGGCGGCACCAACTCCAACTTCCGGGCCTGGGGCGAGGACACGGTCTACGTCGACCGCGGCAAGGGCGGCCGGGTCTGGGATCTCGACGGCAACGAGTACATCGACCTGCGGATGGGCTATGGGCCGGTCATCTTGGGGCACGCCGACGACCGCGTGGACGACTACGTCAACGAGCGGATGCGTCGCGGCGTCAGCTTCTCGCTCACCTCGGAGGACGAGGTCCGGGCCGTAGAGCTCCTGTGCGAGCTCACCGGCTGGGTCGAGATGGCCCGCATGACCGTCTCCGGGACCGAGGCGACGATGCACGCGATGCGCGTCGCCCGGGCCTACACCGGCCGCGACAAGATCGTGAAGTTCGAGGGGCAGTATCACGGCGTCCACGACTACGCCCTGATCAGCGTCCTGCCGAA
>JAZDPM010000132.1:0-5409 GCA_043797725.1 Chloroflexota bacterium | reverse complement strand
ACGTGGCTCCCGAAGAGCCCCCGGTACGTGTGGAGCTCGTCGACGACGATCACCCTGAGCTGCTCGAAGAGCTGGAACCACTTCGTGTGGTGGGGAAGGATCGCCGCGTGGAGCATGTCCGGGTTCGTCACCACGACCTGGCCCGCCGCCCGGATCGTCGAGCGGATCGGCGCGGGCGTGTCGCCGTCGTAGGCGGAGGCGGAGACCGGGAGCCCCGCCGCGCTGGCGAGCTCCCGGAAGGAGACGACCTGGTCATGCCCGAGCGCCTTCGTCGGGAAGAGCCAGAGGGCGCGGGCGGAAGGGTCGTCGGCCAGCGCCTGGAGGACCGGCAGCTCGTAGCAGAGGCTCTTCCCGGAGGCCGTGGGGGTCACCACGCAGACGTCCCGGCCCGCGCGGACGGCGTCGAGCGCCTCGGCCTGGTGGGTGTAGAGGGCGTCGATCCCGCGGTGGCGGAGGGCGGCGCCGATGCGGGGATCGAGCCACGCCGGGAAGGGCACGGTCAGCGCCTCGCGGGCGGGCTCCACGGCATGGTGCAGGACGCCCCGGGCCAGGGACGGCTCGTCGAGGATCCCGGCGAGGACCGACGCGACGTCGGCGGGAGCGTACGTGCGCATGGCGACCGCCTCCGAAAGCGAACAGGTGTGCGAAAGCGAGCGGAGTCTACCACCCGGTCCCGACCCGGGTCGGCCGCACGATGAGCCCCTCGCGTGCCAGCTCGTCCGGCACGCGAAGCGGTTTGACACTCCGTCAGTGCGCAGCTACCCTGCGCGCATGCCGCGGCACCCGAGCTCCGCACCCCTCGACCCGGACGAGGCGACGCAGCCGGTCCCGGAAGCCACTTCGGCGCCCGGCGCCGGCGGCCCGGCGGCCCGCCCGTCGCTGGCCGGCCTTGGCGTGGCCGGGATCTCGCGTCGTCGCGTGGCCTGGGTGGGGCTCACCGTCCTCGCGGCCTGGATCGTGGTCGCCTTCGCCGGGCAGGCCGCGGAGGCCTCCCGGGTGACCTCCCGCGTGACCGACGAGCGCGCCCGCAACGCCGACGTCGCGGCGCAGACCGAAGCCATCCGCCGCGAGCTCGACCTCGCCACCCAGCCGCGGTGGGTCCTGCAGCAGGCGCGGGCGTACCGGCTCGGCTCCCGCGCCGAGCGGCCCTTTGCGCTCGCCCCGGATGCCCCGGCCCTCGCGGCCGACGCCCCGGGCTCGCCGAGTCGTCGCCTCGGGGCGGACACGACCCCGCCATCCCCGCTGGAGGGCTGGCTCGAGGTTCTCTTCGGCCCCCACGAGTAGTCGCCCGACGGCCCCGCGCCGTGCGATCCGGGTTTCCTGCGACCAGCGTCGCGCAGCCCGGCGGGCCGTCCGCCGGCTCCCGCGCGGCGCCGACCTCGTCCCCCCGCGTCGCGGTCCTCCTGCTCGTCGCTCCCCGGACGGTGGGGTAGAATGGAGGCAAGGCGGAGTAGCTCAGTGGTAGAGCAGGGGACTCATAAGCCCTTGGTCGGTGGTTCAAATCCGCCCTCCGCTACCACCTCGCCATCCTCTCGGCCGGCCCCCGGGGCCGGCCGTTTCACGTCACGGGCGAACGCGCCGGCGACCGCCCCTCATGCCCGGGGCGCCGCCGCCGGTGGATGGCCCTTCTCGAGGACCACCTCGAAGAAGTCCTTGCTCAGCTCCCAGCGGGGGTAGCGGCCCAGGACGCCGTGGAACCGCTCGTAGAACCCCTCGTCGAGGGGCGTCTCGCGGAAGCGCAGGGCGAGGATGCGGAACCCGATCTCCCTGAAGTAGTCCTCGTAGTGGGCCCAGGTCAGCCGGTTGACCCAGGCCGACCCTTCGACCTCCACCCCCCGGCGTGCCAGCGCGTCGGAGATGACGTCGTCGCTGAAGAGCAGGTGGGGGAACGGGAAGGCGATGTGGCGGTACAGGTGCGAGGCCTGGGGACCGCGATGGAGGTTCGCCTTCATCCAGAAGAGCCCGCCGGGACGCAGGACGCGGTGGGTCTCGACGAGCATCCGGTAGGGATGGAGCACGTGCTCCCAGACGGTGAACGACATCGCCCGGTCGAAGGTGTCCGGGGCGAAGGGGTTCCGGGTGGCCAGGTCGGCCACCTGGAGGTGGACGCGGTCTCCCGCGAGCGCCGGCCATGATCGGCGCTCGACGACGTCCACGCCCCAGGCGTCGGCGCCGAGCGCGTGGGCGGCATACCAGAGCTCGTAGCCGCCGCCGCACCCGACCTCGAGCACCTTCCGGTTCGCCAGGTCGATGGCCCGGTGGACGCCCCGGAGGCGACCCACGGCCGATTCGATCATGGCGTCGTGGTCGTAGCGGCGCGGGGCGGGGACCAGCGGACGCTCGGCGTACTCTGCGTTGAGTCGTTCGAACAGCTCGACGTCGTAGCGCGTCCTGGGCCGCTCGGGCGGGCCCGCCCCGACGGGCTCCATCGGCAGCTCGATGGCGGGGGGAACCGGCAACTCGGCGGGGAACCCGATGGGTGCCGGGCGCGGCCGGTGGACCGCCGGCAGCAAATCCCACGAGCTCGCCTTCGGCCGAGCAGGGACCCGGCCGGGGGGGTCGAGCCGGGTCCCGGCCGAGATCAGGCCGCGGGCGAGGCGGCGCCGCAGACCCCGGGCCGCCCGGACGACGGGCCGCAGAAGGGGAGCAAGCGGGGATGATCGGGCGCGATGACGGAGCCCTAGCATCGGGCTCGGGGCGGCGGTCCGTGGGGGGCGGGCGGCACGGAGGCATCCTAGCGTCCCGCCCGGGCATCCGCTGCGGGCTCCAGGACGAACAGATGGGGCGCCAAGTCCCGCAGATCATCGGTGGCGCCTGGCCTCGCCTGACCGTCCGGCGGGCCTGCCGGGAGTCGGCGGCTATACTCGACGTCGAGGCCGGAGGCGGAACGCCGCCGGCGCGACTGACCCGGAGGCCTTGTTGAACGGCAAGTTCCTGCGCAACGGCATCGTGATGCTCGTCCTCGTGGTGGGCACGGTGGCGCTGCTCTACACGTTTCTCATCTCTTCGCCCAGCGATCAGACGGTGGCCTATTCCCAGTTCCTGACCAACGTGGGCGACGGCAAGGTCACCAGGGTCGAGCAGCAGGACCTGCGGCTGACCGTGACCGGTACGTCGGCGGAGAACACGTACGTCGTCGTCGTGCCCGGAATCGGCTTCACGGATGTCTGGGCCGACGTGCAGCGGGTCGCGCCGAAGGGGGGCGCGATCACCTTCTCCGGCAAGGAGGCGTCCCAGTCCGGGCAGTGGGTCAGCCTGCTCGTCGGCGCCGTCCTGCCGGTGCTGCTGATCGGCGGCTTCCTGTTCTTCATGATGCGCCAGGCCCAGGGCACGAACAACCAGGCGATGAGCTTCGGCAAGAGCCGGGCGCGGATGTTCCTTGGCAACAAGACGGTGGTGACGTTCGCCGACGTGGCGGGCGTCGACGAGGCGAAGGCGGAGCTCCAGGAGGTCGTGGAGTTCCTCAAGTACCCGGAGAAGTTCAACTCCCTAGGGGCCCGCATCCCGCGCGGCGTCCTGCTGGTGGGCCCCCCGGGAACGGGCAAGACGCTCATGGCCCGGGCCGTCGCCGGCGAGGCCGCCGTTCCCTTCTTCAGCATCTCCGGCTCCGAGTTCGTGGAGATGTTCGTGGGCGTCGGCGCGAGCCGCGTCCGCGACCTGTTCGACCAGGCGAAGCGCAATGCCCCCTGCATCGTCTTCGTCGACGAGATCGACGCGGTCGGCCGCCAGCGCGGCGCGGGCCTGGGCGGCAGCCACGACGAGCGCGAGCAGACCCTCAACCAGATCCTCGTCGAGATGGACGGCTTCGACACCAACACGAACGTGATCGTGGTCGCGGCCACCAACCGCCCCGACGTCCTGGATCCCGCCCTCCTGCGGCCGGGCCGCTTCGACCGCCAGGTCATCCTGGATCGCCCCGACATGAGAGGCCGGGTCGAGATCCTGCGGGTCCACAGCAAGGGCAAGCCGCTCGACAAGTCCGTCGCCATCGAGGAGGTTGCCAAGCGGTCGCCCGGCTTCTCCGGCGCCGATCTCGCCAACCTCGTCAACGAGTCCGCGATCCTCGCCGCGCGGCGCAACAAGAAGCTCATCGGGATGTCCGAGTTCCAGGAGGCTCTCGAGCGGATCGTCGCGGGCCCGGAGCGCCGGAGCCGGGTCATCTCCGACGCCGAGAAGGTGATCATCGCGTACCACGAGGGCGGCCACGCCGTGGTCCAGCGGATCCTCCCGAAGTGCGACGCGGTCACCAAGGTGACCATCATCAGCCGGGGCATGGCCCTCGGCTACACGATGGCCCTCCCCGCCGAGGATCGGTACCTCCAGAGCAAGTCCGAATTCGAGGACAAGATCTCGGGCATGCTCGGCGGCAATGCCGCGGAGCGGCTCGTCTTCGGCGACACCACGACCGGTGCCTCGAACGACATCGAGAAGGCGACCCACCTCGCCCGGCGCATGGTCACCGAGTTCGGCATGAGCGACCGCCTTGGCCCCCGGGCCTTCGGGAAGCGCGACGAGCTCGTCTTCCTGGGCCGCGACTTCGGGGAGCAGCGCAACTACTCGGACGACGTCGCGAAGCAGATCGACGAGGAGGTTCGCAGCCTCATCGAGACTGCGTACAAGCGTGCTACCGAGGTCCTGACGCAGCACCGGGCCAGGCTCGACCTGCTCGCCCAGACCCTCGTCGAGAAGGAGACCCTGGACTCCGAGGAGTTCGAGGCCCTCTTCGCGGATATTGCGCCGAAGGAGCCGCTCCACGGCGTCGTCCCGAAGCTGGCCGAGGTTCCGGCAGAGGCGCCCGCACAGCCCGCCTGACGGCGACCCGCGGCGCGGCCGGCGACTGATAATCGCGTGCATTCCCGACGACGCGTCGAACCTGCCGGAGGCCTTCCGTGACCACGTCGAACACCGACCTCGAACCCTACCTCGCCGCGACGGCCGAGCGCCGCCTGGGGCGCTATCTCGACTTCCTCCGGATCCCCAGCATCGGCGGCATGCCGGAGCACGCGGCGGACACGCGCCGCGCCGCCGAGGTGCTGGCCGCCGAGCTGCGCGAGGGCGGGATGGAGCACGTGGAGGTGGCCGAGACGGGGGGCCACCCGGTGGTCTGCGCGGACTGGCTCCACGCGGGTCCCGCGGCCCCGACGGTGCTCGTCTACGCCCACTACGACGTCCAGCCGGGCGACCCGCTCGAGCTCTGGGAGACCGCCCCCTTCGAGCCGGTGGTCCGGGACGGCCGGATCCTGGGCCGGGGCGCGGCCGACGACAAGGCCCATGTCCAGATGCTGGTGCGCGTCGCGGAGGCGCTCCTCGTCGTGCGCGGCGGGTTCCCGGTCAACGTGAAGTACATCTTCGAGGGCGAGGAGGAGAGCTCGTCCGTCCACCTCGACGCGTGGCTGGAGGCCAACCGCG
>JAZDPM010000130.1:0-2473 GCA_043797725.1 Chloroflexota bacterium | reverse complement strand
TCGTGGGGGTGGACGGTGAGTACGGCCGCCACTACAGCTTCCTCAAGGCCATCGCCGCGCTCTGGCACGTCGCCATCGACCCGGCCGTGCGGGCGACGTTCAAGATCGACCTGGACCAGGTCTTCCCCCAGGGGGTGCTGGCCGAGGAGACCGGCCGGACCGCGTTCGGCCACCTCGCCACGCCGTTGTGGGGCGCGACCGCCCGCGACGCCGAGGGCCGCGACATCGAGCTGGGCATGCTGGCCGGCGCGCTGGTCAACGAGCGCGACATCCAGCGCGGCCTGTTCACCCCGGACGTGGACCTCCCGAAGCGACCACCCACCCTCGACGAGCACATCGTCTACAGCGCGCTCCCGCAGGCCATCTCCACCCGCGCGGAGATGATGGAGCGCTACGACGGACCGGACCTCGACGGTGCGGGCCAGGCCCTCGAGCGGATCCACGTGACGGGCGGCACGAACGGCATCCGGGTGGACGCCCTTCGTCGCCATCGACCGTTCAGCCCCACCTTCGTCGGTCGCGCGGAAGACCAGGCGTACATCCTCTCCGCCCTGGGCCAGCCGGGACCACGGCTGGCCTACGCTCACGCGGCCGGCCTGGTCATGCGCCATGACAAGGAGGCCTTCGCCGGCGAGGCCATGGCGGCCGCCCACGTCGGCACGCTCATCGGCGACGACGTCAGGATCCTCGTGTTCTCCGCCTACGCCGATGCGGCAGCCGGAGACGGCCGGGACGGCGCCCTGGACCGCGCCGCTCTCGGTCGGCTCCTGGATCCGTTCACCGGCGGTTTCGTGTCCGCCATCCCCCAGACTCTCGTGCTGCTGCGCCTGGCCCTGCGGACGATCCGCATGTTCGCGGCCGGCGAGGTGGAGCACGCGCACGAGTACGCCTCCGCTGCCATCCGTCGCGTCGGTCAGGCGCTCGAGGTGTTCGGAGATGCCGCAGCGGTCGCCGGTCGCGTCCAGGCGGAACGGACGGCCTGGGGTCACTACTACGACGCGCTCGACACCCTGGAGGCCGGGATTGGCGCGCGGGACTCGCGCGCCCTGGAGCTGCGCGCGCGAGCAGTCGAGGTCATCGACGCGTGCCGGATCAGGGGAATGAGCCCCGAGGCCGGCTCGCCTCCAGTGCGGACGTCGAAACGCCCATGAGACTGACCGTCTTCTGAAGCGCGCGCAACCGCGGCCACGGCAGGCCGCCGGCCCCAACTTGCGCCCGGGGCGCCACGGATGCACGCTGTGGCGGATGGCTCGACCAGACGACGGCGGTGCACCCGACCTCGACGCGATCCGCGCGATCGTCGTCGCCGCCCGCCGCGAGGGCCGGACGACGCTGCTGGAGCCGGAGGGCCTTGCCGTCCTGGCGGCCGCCGGGATCGCGGTCCCGCGCTGGCGCTTCGTCCGGGATGTCGGGGAGCTGGACGGCGCCGCACCGGGGGACGCGGGGCTCACGGGCGCCGTGCTCGACGACCTCCCCGGCGAGCGGGTCGTGGTGAAGGTCGTCTCGGGCCGGATCGTCCACAAGACCGAGGTCGGCGGCATCGCGATCGTGCCCCGCGACCGGGCGGCCGTGGCGGGGGCGATCAGGGCGATCGGCGCCCGCCTGGGCGACCCGGCCGAGGGCTACCTCATCGCCGAGCATGTGGACCATGACGCGGCCCTCGGCGGCGAGCTGCTCCTCTCCCTGCGCTGGACGGACGACTTCGGGGCGGTCGTGAGCGTCGGGGCCGGCGGGATCCACGCGGAGACCCTCGCCGCGGACCTCCGGCCCGGGCGCGAGATCGCGATCATCTCGCCCTCCCTGACGCCGCGCGACGCGATCGGCCCTGCGCTCGAAGCAACGACCGCGGTCCGCCTGGCCACCACGTCGCTCCGCGGCCAGCCACCCCGGCTCCCGCTCGCGCACCTGGTCGAGGTCGTCGGCCGCCTGCTCGCGCTCGGGGCGGGCCTCGTCCCGGCCGAGCTCCTCGAGTGCGAGATCAACCCGGCGGCCGTCACGGCCGACGGGCTCGTCGCCCTCGATGTCCTCGTCACGCTGGGCGACGGCCCGGCGCCGGTGCGGCCTCCCAGGCCGGTGCACAAGCTGGCGCGGCTGCTGGAGCCCCGGTCGGTCGCGATCGTCGGGGTCTCGAGCACCTCGAACCCCGGTCGGGTCATCCTCGCCAACCTCGTCCGTGAGGGCTTCGCCCGCGACCGGATCGTGGTCGTCAAGCCCGGCGTCGACGACATCGACGGCGTCCGCTGCGTCCCCGATCTCGCCGCCCTGCCCGGCAAGGTGGACCTGTTCGTCGTCGCCCTCTCGGCCACCCAGGCCCCCGCGTTCGTCGCCGAGGTCATCGAGCGGGATCTCGCCGAGAGCCTGATCCTGATCCCCGCCGGCCTCGAGGAGAAGAGCGGCGGCGACGAGCTGGCGGCCCGGATGCGGGACGCCCTCGCGGCGGCGCGGGCGAGCGAGGGCGGCGGGCCCCTCATCA
>JAZDPM010000124.1:0-3508 GCA_043797725.1 Chloroflexota bacterium | reverse complement strand
GCAGTCGGCGACCGCGCTCGCGGCCCACGTCGGGCGACGGGTCCGCCTCTCCGCTGGCGACGTCGCGCTCGACGCCGGCCTGCTCGATGCCGCGGTCGGGGCGCTCGAGGCCGGCTTCGACGCGCAGCACGGCGGGTGGGGGAGCGCTCCGAAGTTCCCCCAGGCGATGGCCATCGACTTCCTCCTCCGCCGGGCCGCGGCGGGTGACGGCCGCGCCCTCCCGATGGCGCTCCGGGCGCTGGACCGGATGGCCGCGGGCGGCATCTTCGACCAGCTGGCCGGCGGCTTCGCCCGCTACGCCACGGACGCGGCCTGGCTGGTGCCGCACTTCGAGAAGATGCTCTACGACAACGCCCTGCTTGCCCGCGTCTACGTCCATGCGTGGGCGCTCACCGGCGAGCCCGCATACCTCCGGGTCGCGACCGCGACGCTCGACTTCGTGGCCCGCGAGATGACCCTGCCCGACGGCGTCTTCGCGACCAGCCTCGACGCGGACACCGGCGGCGAGGAGGGCGCCACCTACACCTGGACGGCGTCCGAGGTGCGCGACACCCTCGTGGCGGCCGGCCTGGCGGAGGCGTGGCCGCTCTTCGCCGAGGCCTACGACGTGACCGAGGCCGGCAACTGGGAGGGCCGGGTGATCCTCCGGCGCGTGGCCAGCGACGCCGAGCTCGCGGAGCGCGGCGGCCGGGCGCCCGACGAGGTGGCGGACCTCCTGGAGCGCGCCCGCGTCGTCCTCCACGCCGCGCGGGAGGGGCGCCCCCAGCCGGCCCGTGACGACAAGGCCCTGGCCGGCTGGAACGGGCTGATGATCTCCGCCTTCGCCGATGCCGCCGCCCTGCTGTCCCGCGACGCCGGCCCCCAGTCGGGCGCGGCCGCCGCCCGCTACCGGGCCACCGCGGAACGCGCGGCGGCGCGCCTCCTCGCCGTGCTGCGAGCGCCGGATGGGCGCTTCCTGCGCTCGTGGAAGGACGGCCACGCCCGCCACGCCGGGACCCTCGAGGACCAGGCCGCGATGGCCGAGGGGCTGCTCACCCTGTACGAGTCCACGGCCGAGGAGCGCTGGTTCGTCGCCGCGCGCGAGACGGTCGAGGCGATCCTCGCCCGCTTCGTCGATCCGTCCGGCGGCTTCAACGACACGGCGGACGATGCGGAGGCCCTCGTCGCCCGACCGCGCTCACTCGAGGACAACGCCGTGCCCTCGGGCGGGGCGTTGACGGCCATGGCCCTCCTCCGCCTCGCCGCGCTCTCCGGCGACGGCCGCTACGCCGACGCGGCGGAGGGGGCCATCGGGGTCGTCGGGGCGGCCGCTGCCGCGCAACCGACGGCCTTCGCCGCGTGGCTCGCGGCGATCGACTGGCACGTCGGCCTGGTGGACGAGGTGGCCATCGTCGGGGAGCCGGGCGACCCCCGCACGGAGCGCCTGGCGGGCGTCGCCCGGGGCGCGGCCGCCCACCCCGCGTGGCGGCCGCGCCAGGTCCTCGCGATCGGCCCGGATGCGAAGGCCTCGGCAGTGCCGCTCCTGCAGGGCCGCTTCTCGTTCCGTGGGGTTCCAACCGCCTTCGTCTGCCGCGGCTTCGCCTGTCGCCAGCCGGTGACGGAGCCCGAGGCGCTCGCCGCGATCCTCGCGGGGTAGTCGAGCGGGCGACGCCACGGCTGGCGAGCTGGCCGCTGCGGCCGGAGCTACACCGCCGGCTCGAGCGCCTCCTCGAACTGGCTGCTGTAGAGGGCGTGGTAGAAGCCGCCTCGCGCAAGCAGCTCGGAGTGCGTCCCCTGCTCCACGATCCGACCGCGGTCCATGACGAGGATCGTGTCGGCGTCGCGGATCGTCGAGAGGCGGTGGGCGATGACGAAGCTGGTGCGGCCCTTCATCAGGCGCCCCATGGCCCGCTGGATGAGGACCTCCGTGCGCGTGTCGACCGAGCTGGTGGCCTCGTCGAGGATCAGGATCTCGGGGTCCGCCAGGAAGGCCCGGGCGATCGTCAGGAGCTGCTTCTCGCCCTGTGACACGTTGGTCGCGTCGTCGTCGAGGACGGTGTCGTAGCCTTCGGGGAGCGTCCGCACGAAGTGGTCGACATGAGCGGCCCGGGCCGCCTCGAGGATCTCCTCCTCGGTGGCGCCCTCGCGGCCGTAGGCGATGTTCTCCCGGATCGTGCCGCCGAAGAGCCAGGCGTCCTGGAGGACCATGCCAAAGGTGCTTCGCAGGTCGTCGCGGGCCATCTCCCGAATGTCGACCCCGTCGACGAGGATCCGCCCGCCGTCGACGTCGTAGAAGCGCATCAGGAGGTTGACCAGGGTCGTCTTGCCGGCCCCCGTGGGCCCCACGATCGCGACCGTCTGGCCGGGCTCGACGGCCACCGAGAGGTCCTCGATGAGCGGTGCCTCGGGCTCGTAGCGGAAGGAGACGCCCTCGAGCTCGACGCGACCCTCGGCGGCCGCGCGCCGGCTCGGTGGCACCGGGTCGGGGATCTCCTCGGCCTCGTCGAGCAGCTCGAAGACGCGCTCCGCCGAGGCGACGGCGCTCTGGAGGACGTTGGCGATGCTCGCGGTCTGGACGATCGGCATGGAGAACTGGCGCGAGTACTGGATGAACGCGACGACCCCGCCGAGGGACATCTGGCCGGAGGCCACGCGAATGCCGCCGATGACGGCGATCGCCACGTAGTTGAGGTTCGTGACGAAGGTCATCGCGGGCTGGATCATCCCGGAGATGAACTGGGCTCGGTAGCTGGCTTCGAAGAGGCGCTCGTTCTCGACGTCGAAGCGCTCGATCGCCTCGCGCTGCCGGCCGAAGACCTTGACGATCGCGTGGCCGCTGTGCATCTCCTCGACGTGGCCGTTGAGCGTGCCGGTGTGCTCCCATTGGGCCGCGAACTGCTTCTGCGAGCGGCGCGCGATGAGGATCGTGATGACCACCGAGAGGGGGACCGCGAGGAGGGAGATGACGGCCAGGATGGGGCTGATCACGAACATCAGGGCCAGCACGCCGACGACCGTGAAAAGCGCCGTGATCAGCTGGGTCAGGCTCTGCTGGAGCGTCTGGGCGATGTTGTCGATCCCGTTTGTGACCCGGCTCAGGATGTCGCCCCGCGACTGACGGTCGAAGGTGCGCAGGGGGAGCCGGCCGAGCTTGGTGTCCACCCGCACCCGGAGGCGGTAGACGGTTCGCTGTGTGACGCCGGCCATGATGTACGCCTGCGCCCAGCTGATGGCCGCGCTGATCACGTAGGCGGCGGTGAGCGCGGCGAGGATTCCGCCGAGGACCCCGAAGTCCACGCCCTGGCCCGGCACGACGTCCATGCCGCTGAGCATGTCTGCCAGGCGATCCTGCTCGGACGCCCGGAGCGCCGCCACGGCCTCGTCCTTCGTCACGCCGGGCGGCATCTGGCGGCCGACGGCCCCGTCGAAGATGACGTTCGTGGCGTCGCCCAGGATCTTCGGGCCGGCGATCGCGAAGGCGACGCTGACGATCGCCAGGAGCATGACGAAGGCGATGAGCGCCGACTCC
>JAZDPM010000093.1:0-4788 GCA_043797725.1 Chloroflexota bacterium | reverse complement strand
GGCCCTGCTCCGGCTCTTCGGGCGCGAGGCGGGCAGCCGGCGCGGCGGGATCGCCCGGACCGCGTAGCAGGTGGCGGACGGCGACCGGGCTCTCGTCGCGGCGCTGCGGGCGGAGCTGGCCCTGATCGAGCCGGGCCGCGCGTGCGACCGGACGGCCGAGGTGGCCGGCCTGGGTACTGGGGCGATCCGCGGCGACCGCCCCGCGCTGGGCCGGCTCATGGTCCGCCTCCTGCGCGAGGGCGCGCCGCCTGGCCGGGCCTTCGCCTGGGAGGGTTCCGCCGACCATTGCCGGGCGGCCTGGCTGCGCGGCCGGTTCCTCACCCGGGGCTCGCTGTCGGTGGCCCACGGGCGGCTCCACCTCGAGTTCGTCGTCGCGCCGGAGGAGGCGGTCGAGCTCGGCGCCCGGCTCGCGTCGGTCGGCCTGCCGGCGGGCGTCCGGCTCCGCCGCGGGCGCGGCGTCGTGACCTGGAAGGGCTCCGACGACATCGGGACGTTCCTGCGCTGGATCGGCGCCGGCTCCTCGCTCCTCGAGCTCGAATCGCGCCAGGTGGGTCGCGCCGTCCGGGGCGACCTCAACCGGCTCCTCAACGCCGAGTCCGCCAACCTGGAGCGGATGGCGTTCGCGGCCGCTCGCCAGCTCGACGCCATCGCCAGGCTCGACGCGGACGGCCGCCTCGCCTCGATGCCCGAGCAGGTGCGCGACGTGGCCGCCTTCCGGCGCGCGATCCCCGAGGCCTCGCTGGGCGAGCTGGCCGCCGAGCTGGGGATCCCGCGGGGCCGGGTCCAGCGCGCCCTGGAGCGGATCGAGTCGGCCGCCCTTCACGGCGGCGACGCGTTCGCGGGCCCCGCTCCGCGAAGCGCCGGCACAACGCGTGCCGAACGGCAGGGCCACGATGGGCCGGGTGCATCGTCGCCGGGCGGGCCGGCGGTGGCATGATGGGCGCCATGAGACCGGTCATCATTGCCGCCAACTGGAAGATGAACACCACGCCCGCCGACGCCGGCGAGCTGGCCCGCACGATCGCCGGGCGAACCCGCGAGCCGGACGTCGTCCGGGTCATCTGCCCACCGTCGGTCTGCCTTGCCGCCGTGCGCGACGCGGTGGCCGGGGAGGGGATCGGCGTGGGTGCCCAGAACCTCCACCATGAGCTCGCCGGGGCCTACACGGGCGAAGTGAGCGCGCCGATGCTGGCGGGGCTCGTCACGTGGGTCATCCTCGGCCACTCGGAGCGCCGGCGCGACGCCGGCGAGACCGACGCCCTCATCGGCCGCAAGCTGGGGCGGGCGGTGGAAGCCGGCTTCCGGCCCATCCTCTGCGTGGGCGAGCTGCTGGACGACCGCGAGGCCGGCCGCGCCGTGGACGTGGTCCGCACCCAGCTGGCGGGCGCGCTGGCCGGTCACGACCCGGCCGCTCTCCGCGCCGCCGGCCTCGTGATCGCTTATGAGCCGGTCTGGGCCATCGGCACCGGCCGCACCGCGTCCGGCGCGGACGCCACGGCGATGGCGGACGCCATCCGCGCAGCTCTCCGGGACGCGGGGTGGGGGAGCGCCGCCAACGAGGTCCCCGTCCTCTACGGCGGCAGCGCCACCAGCGCGAACATCGCCGAGTTCCTGGCCGAGCCCGCCATCGACGGAGCGCTCGTCGGCGGCGCCTCGCTCAAGCCCGACGAGATGGCCGGGATGGTTGGCAGGGCCGCCATCACGGCTGCCGCCCGCCGCGCAGCGGGGGCCTGACCGCCGCGCCCCGCCGCAGGAGCCGCCCCGATGCCCACCCTCGTTCTCCTTCGCCACGGCGAGAGCACCTGGAACAAGGAGAACCGCTTCACCGGCTGGACTGACGTCGACCTCTCCGACACCGGGGTGGCCGAGGCCCACGAGGCCGGGCGCCTCCTCCGCGCCGAGGGCTTCACGTTCGACGTGGCGTACACGTCGGTCCTGCGGCGGGCAATCTGGACGCTCTGGATCGCCCTCGACGAGATGGACCAGATGTGGCTCCCCGTCGTCGGCTCGTGGCGGCTCAACGAGCGCCACTACGGCGCGCTGCAGGGGCTCAACAAGGCCGAGACCGCGGCGAAGTTCGGGGACGAGCAGGTCAAGCTCTGGCGCCGCAGCTACGACGTCCCGCCGCCGCCGCTGGCGGACGACGACGAGCGCTTCCCGGGACGCGACCCGCGCTATGCCGACCTCGCCGACGGGGAGATCCCGCGCGGCGAGTCGCTCAAGGACACCGTGGCCCGCTTCATGCCCTTCTGGGAGACGGCAATCGCGCCGTCGCTGCGGGACGGCCGGCGCGTCCTCGTGGCGGCCCACGGCAACAGCCTGCGGGCACTCGTGAAGTACCTCGACGACATCTCGGACGCCGAGATCGTCGGCCTGAACATCCCGACGGGCGTCCCCCTGGTCTACGACCTCGACGACGACCTGCGCCCGCGCGGCCGCCGGTACCTGGGCGACCCGGACCGCATCGCCGCCGCGGCCGCGGCGGTGGCGGCCCAGGGGAGCGCGTCGAGGGCCTGACATCCCGCGGATCCGGGGTCGATCGGGCGCCATGTGCTACGATCCCGCGCGGCCCACCTGCTGGAGGATCCCCCGAGAGTGAACCCGTTCCTGGCCGTTGGCCAGATCATCGTCTGCATCGCCCTGATGACCGCGATCCTGCTGCAGGCGCGCGGGACCGGCCTGTCCGGCGCCTTCGGCGGCGATTCCGCCGTCTACCGCAGCCGGCGCGGCATCGAGCGGCGGCTGTGGCAATTCACGATCGTCCTGGCAGTCCTCTTCGCGGTCTTCTCGCTGGCGAGCTTCGTCCTGGCGCCCTCGGGACTCTGAGCGGGCCGATCACGGCCCGGGAGCGCGAAGCGTGAACCGGCGCGACGGCGGCCTCGTCCTCGTCCTCCTGGCCGTCCTGGCCGTCCTCGCGGGAGCGATCGCGCTGCCGGCATTCCGGCCCGCCGCGACGCCCGCCCCCGCCCGCACCGCCGCCCCACCGTCGCTTGGCCACGTGCAGGGCGTCCTTGGCCGCCCCTCGTCCATCACCCCGCTGACGGCCCGGACGCAGGTGGACCGCGACCTCGTGGCACTCCTGTTCCGGGGCCTCGTGCGGCTCGGCCCCGGGAGCTCCGTTCTTCCGGATCTCGCCGAGCGCTGGACGGTCACCGAGAAGGGCGCCCGCTGGACGTTCTACCTCCGCCCCGACGCGGCGTGGCACGATCGTGTCCCGGTTACGAGCCGCGACGTGGTCTACACGGTCGGCGTGCTCCACGATCCGGCGTACACGGGAGCGCTGGCCTCGACGTGGGCCCAGGTGCAGGCCACGGCGCTCGACGAGCGGACCGTCCAGTTCGACCTCGGCGATCCCGTGGGCGGGTTCCTCCAGGCGGCGGCGCTGCCGCTCCTGCCCGCCCACGTCCTGACGGGCGTTCCCGTCGCGTCCCTGGCCGACGACCCGTTCGCCCGCGAGCCGCTCGGCAACGGGGCGTTCGCCCTCGTCGAGGTGGCCCCCGACCGGGCCGTTCTCGAGCCCGTCCTCTCGCCGGTGGCGGCCGGGACGGTGCCGCTGGAGGACCCGGGCGCGGGCGCGATCTCGACCTGGACCCCCCGCCTGCCGCGGCTCGAGCTCCGCTTCTACGACACGGCCGAGGACCTGGCCGCGGCGTTCGTGGCCGGCGAGGTGCAGAGCGCGGGCGACCTGCCGCCGTCCGCCGCCGTCGCCCTCGCCACGACGACGCCCGGCGCCCGGGCCATCCGCTATCCGGCGACGACGCTCACCGCCCTCGCCTTCAACCTGCGGACGGCCGGCGGCCCGTTCGCGGACGCCCGGACCCGCCGCGCCCTGCTGGCGGCGATCGACCGCCCCGATCTCGTGAACGACCTGCTGGGCGGCGCCGGCGCCCGGGCCGAGACCCCGATCCCGCCGTCGTCATCGGCCTACGACGCGAAGGAGGCCCCGGAGATCGCCTTCGACCGCTCGGCGGCGTCGAAGGGCCTCCGCGAGGCCGGCTGGCGCCGGGTGGACCAGTCCTGGATCCCACCCGGGGCGTCGAAGTCGCTGGCGCTGACCATCCTCGCCCCGAAAGCCGCCGCGAACGCGATCGCCCACGCCGCGGCGACCCGCGTCGCGGCCGCCTGGACCTCCCTGGGGCTGGCGACGACCGTCGAGGCTCTTCCGCCGGGGGAGCTCGTGGCGCGGCTCCAGGCCGGCGATTTCACGGCCGCCGTCATCGACGTCAACATGGGCCTCGATCCCGACCTGTATCCGATCCTGGCGTCCAGCCAGGCGCGGACGGGGGGCGCGAACATCTCGGGGATCCAGGATGCTGCGCTGGACAAGGCGCTCGTCGCCGCCCGGGCCCCGGGCTCGGCCGCGGCCCGGACAAAGGCCTATGCGACCCTCCAGAAGCTCCTGGGCGCCCTCCAGCCGATGCCCGCGCTCTTCTTCCGCGACTGCGTCCTCGTGGTCGCCTCCGACCTTGCCGGGCCGGTCGCTCGGCCCATCGCCGACCCCGCGGGCCGCTTCTGGGACGTGGTACGATGGACCACCGTCGGGCGGTGACCCTCTCCGCCCGGTTTCGTTGACCCCTGCCGAGGTGGCGGAACTGGTAGACGCGCTAGCTTCAGGAGCTAGTGTCCGCAAGGGCGTATGGGTTCAAATCCCTTCCTCGGTACCACCGCGTCGGAAGCGGGAAGGCGCAGCACCTGCCCAGGTGGCGGAATTGGTATACGCGTACGTTTGAGGGGCGTATGAGGCAACTCATCCGGGTTCAAGTCCCGGCCTGGGCACCACTCCTTCGC
>JAZDPM010000091.1:0-2884 GCA_043797725.1 Chloroflexota bacterium | reverse complement strand
GTCCGCGTCCAGGTCGCGCTCTCCATGGTCAACCGCCACGGGCTGATCGCCGGGGCGACCGGGACGGGCAAGACGAAGACGCTCCAGATCATGGCCGGGCAGCTCTCCGCGGCCGGCGTCCCGGTCTTCATCGCCGACATCAAGGGCGACCTCACCGGCCTCGCCCTGCCCGGCGACGCGACGAACGCGAGGATCCTGGCCCGCGCGAAGGACCTCGGCTGGGACTACAAGCCGGATGGCCACCCGATCGAGCTGCTCTCGCTCTCGGGCAAGCTCGGCGCCCAGGTTCGGGCCACTGTTCACTCCTTCGGGCCGCTCCTCCTCGGCAAGGTGCTGGACCTCAACGACACCCAGACGAGCGTCCTCTCCCTCGTCTTCAAGTACTGCGACGACCACGACCTGCCCCTCCTGGACCTCGACGACCTGCGCACGACCCTCAAGTTCCTGGGCTCGGACGAGGGGAAGGTCGTCCTCGAGGACTACGGCGGAATCGGCCCCGCCACGCTGGGCGTCATCCTCCGCTCGATCGTCGGCCTGGAGCAGCAGGGTGCCGACATCTTCTTCGGCGAGCCCGAGTTCGAGGTCGAGGACCTCATGCGGACCACGCCGGGAGGGCAGGGGATCATCAGCGTCCTCGAGCTCTCGGACGTGATGGACAAGCCGGTCCTGTTCAGCACGTTCATGCTCTGGATGCTGGCCCAGCTGTACGAGTCGCTCCCCGAGGCGGGCGACCTGCCCAAGCCGAAGCTGGCCTTCTTCTTCGACGAGGCCCACCTGCTCTTCGACGACGCGAGCGACGCGCTCCTGGACCAGGTGGAGCGCACCGTCCGGCTCATCCGGTCGAAGGGGGTGGGCGCCTACTTCGTCACCCAGGTGCCGACCGACGTGCCGTCGTCGGTCCTGGCCCAGCTTGGCAACCGCGTCCAGCACGCCCTCCGCGTCTTCACGCCCGAAGACGCCGACAACCTCAAGAAGACCGTCCGGACATTCCCCATGACCGATCACTTCGATGTCGGCCAGGTGATCATGTCGCTGGGCACCGGCGAGGCGCTGGTCACCGTCCTCTCCCCGCGGGGCGTGCCGACGTCCCTCGCGCCGACGCGCCTGGTCCCCCCGGATTCGCTCATGGCCGCGATCCCGCCGGACGAGATGGAGCGGCGGATCAGCGCCGGATCCCTGTACGCAACGTACGCGACGCCGATCGACCGGGAGAGCGCCCACGAGATCCTCTCGGCGCGCCTCGCCGCCGCGAAGGCAGCGATGGCGGGAGCCACGGGAGCGCCCGGCGTGCGGGCCCCGACCCCGGCCCAGGAACGGCGGGCAATCGAGGCCCGTGCCCGCGACCTGGAGCGCATTCGCCGCGACGCCGAGCGTCAGGCGAAGGCGGCCGAGCGCGAGCGGGACCGCCAGGCGGCGGCAGATCGCCGGGAGGCCGAACGGGCGGCCCGGCAGCGGGACAAGATGATCGAGGAGGTCGGCACCGGCTTGGTCCGCGGGGTCTTCGGGACCCTCTTCGGGCGGTCGGGGCGCCGCCGGCGCTGAGGCGACGGTCGGCAACGCCGGCGAGCCGGGTGCCGGGCCGCGCTCCGTCAGTCCGCGCCTGCTCGCGCCCGCTCGCGCGGGCTACTCGACCTTCGTCCCGGCGACCCCCTCCGCCGCCGGCGGAAATGCCGGCTCGAGATCGTCGATCGTCTCGGCCAGGATCTCGCCGACGGCCAGGTTGCGGAGCCAGTTGCGGTTGGCCGGGATGAGGTACCAGGGCGCGAAGCTCGTCGACGTCTCCTCGAGCATCTCCTCGAAGGCCGCCCGGTAGTCGTCCCAGCGCTTCCGCTCCTCCAGATCCCCGAAGCTGAACTTCCAGCGCTTGGCCGGATCGTCGACGCGCTCCTGGAAGCGCTCGCGCTGCTCCTCCCGGTCGATCGCCAGGAAGAACTTGACGATGGTGACGCCCTCGTCGGTCAGCATCTTCTCGAAGTTGCGGATGTGCTCGTAGCGCTTCCGCCAGCGCTCCTCGGGCACGAGCTCGTGGACCCGCACCACGAGGACCTCCTCGTAGTGGCTCCGGTTGAAGATCCCGATCTCGCCCTTGCCGGGCACCCGCTGGTGGACCCGCCAGAGATAGTCGTGGGCCAGCTCGAGCGGCGAGGGAACCTTGAACGAGGAGACGGGCGTCCCCTGCGGGTTGAACGCGCCGGCGATGACCCGGATCGTGCCGTCCTTGCCGGCTGCGTCGATCCCCTGGACGATCACGAGAACCGGGTGCTTCGCCTCCGCCCACAGGCGAGCCTGCAGGTCCGCGAGCCGGGCGAGGGTCTTCTCGAGGTCGGCCTCGGCGGCGTCCTTGTCACGGCCGAACGTCTCGGCGGGGTCGAACCTGGCCAGGTCGACCTTCGAGCCGGGGGCCACCGCCAGCAGCTTCCGGAAGCTCCGCCGCTCGTCCTTCTTCGGGGCCATCGTCCTTCTCCTCGCGGGTGGTCGTGGGGACTCGCCGGGGCCACGACGGGCGCGGCAGGGTCCCGGGCATCGTAGATCGCGCGCCACCGCCGCGCCCGGATCGCCGCCCGCGCCCCGACCGCCGCGTAGACTGGCGGTCGATCGTCGGCCACGCCCCGTGCCGCGACTGCCGCGCCGTGACCGGCGCCAGTGCCGCCGCCGGTCATTACATACCCTGGGGGCAGACCCGTCGGTCCGGGCGCGGTCAGTCCGGAGCCGCCATCTGGAGCCACTCATAGAAGGCAGCCTCGTCGCCGCCGAACGAGTATCGAGCGCCGCGGATCCCCGGGAGCTGGGCGAGCGTGGCGTCCAGGGCGGCCAGGAGGGCGGTGCTGCCGCACGACGAGGATGCGTTCGGACGGAGCCGCCGCAGGTCGCGGGAGGAGACTCG
>JAZDPM010000066.1:0-4501 GCA_043797725.1 Chloroflexota bacterium | reverse complement strand
CCAGCAGGCCGCGCAGGGCGATCGCCACGAGCACGACCACGGCGACGATCCGGAGCGGCCGCTCCCACGGGTCGAGAACCGCCGCCAGGGCCGCGCCGAAGGCCGCCGCGACGAGAGCGTACAGGCCGTCGACGGTTGCGGCCCCGGCTCCGGCGGCAGCCGCCAGGCGGAACCCGCGCCGAAGCCCGGTCTCGACGATGAGGATGGAGATCGCGCCGACGGGGATGGCGATGCCGAGCCCGGCTGCCGCGCCCGCGAGGAACGTCGTGATCACCGGCGAACCGTAGGGGCCGCGCCGATCCGCCGTCAAACCGGCGGGCGGGGGTGGGCCGTCCGGGTCGCCCGGGCGGGAACCGGGGCGGTACCATGGCGGCCGTGGAGATCAGCGCCGATCGCGATGCGCCAGGCGCGCGACGCCTGGCTGGCGGCGCATTGCGCCTGCGCCCGCAGCCTCTCGAGCGCAGGCCACGCCTCATGACCGCCGCCGCCCGGGCGCGGTCCCTTCCCGGGGAGGCGTGACCGCCCTTCGGCGCTACGCCCGGAGCTTCACCGGCTTCGAGCGCGACGCCCGGATCTTCCTCCTGACGACCCTCGTCTACGGGGTCGCGCTCAGCCTCTGGTGGGTCGACTTCAACCTCTACCTCGTGGCTCTCGGCTTCGATCCCGCCTTCATCGGCGTGGCTGCCACCGCGAGCTCGGCCGCCGGCGTCGTCTTCGCCTTCCCGGCCAGCATCCTGTCCGACCGGATCGGGCGCAGGCTGGTGCTCGCGCTCGGCACAAGCGGCGCGACGGTGGGCATCCTGGGCCTGCTCCTGACCACGGAGCCCGTGGCGATCCTCCTGCTCGCCGGCGTCATCGGCGCGGCGAACCAGGCCTTCTTCGTCGTGCAGTCGCCCCTCCTCAGGGAGCGAAGCCGGCCGGAGCACCGCAACGAGCTCTTCAGCCTCCAGTTCGCCATCTCGAACGTGACGAACGTCGGCGCTGCCCTCCTCGGCGGCGCGATCGCGATGATCTTCGGCAGCGTGGTCGGGGCAGCCGGCTCGGGCGCGGGCGACCCGTCGACCTATCGCGTCCTGCTCATTGTCATGGCTGTTGCGGCAGCCCTCGCGACACTGACGGTGCTGGCGCTCCGGGACGATCGGCCACGCCGCCGCCGCGACTGGCGGACACTGGAGCAGCGGCCGGCCGATGCCTGGGCGGGGGAGCCGATCGCAACCCGCCCCGACGCCCGTCCCGCCGCCGCCCGGCGGTCGGCCCGCCTGGGGATCCCGCGTCCCTCGGATCCGCGGACCTTCTGGCGGCTCCTGTTCCCGGGCTTCCTCATCGCCCTCGGGGCGGGCCAGGTGATCCCGTTCCTCAACGTATTCATCGAGCGCAAGTTCGGGCTGGATCTTGCCGCGCTCAACGTCATCTTCGCGATCACGAGCCTGGGCACCTTCGTCGCCATCATGGTCCAGCCGGCGCTCGCCCGGCGCGTCGGGAAGGTGGGCTCGGTGACCCTGGTCCAGGCCGCGAGCATCCCCTTCCTGGTGGTGCTCGGATTCAGCCCGGTCCTGTGGACGGTGATCGGGGCCATGGCCGTGCGGAACTCGCTCATGAACGCGGGCAACCCGATCGCCAACGCCTTTGCGATGGAGCAGCTGCGACCGGGCGAGCGGGCCACCTACTCCGCGACGGGCAGTCTCCTCTGGTCGCTGGGCTGGGTGATCGCCGGGCCGTGGTACAGCGTCCTCCAGGGCTGGCTCGGGTTCGAGGCCGGCTATGCCGTCAACTTCGCGACCATCATCGTCCTCTACTCGCTGGGCACCTGGCTCTACTGGCACTGGTTCCACGGCGCCGAGGCGCGGGAGCCCGCTGCGAGCAGGCGCGTCCCGCTCTGACGCCAGCGCCCCGGGACCGCTCGCGACTCCGGCGCATGAAGACGTCGGCCGGCAGCGCGCCGTGGCCACGCCATGATCGCCCCGGGCGGCTATCCTCACGGGACCATGGCCGACCAGCCGACGCAGTCGCCGTCCCCCGACTCCGGCGCCGCGGCCGCGCGCGCGAAGACGGGGATCCCCCGCAACCCCGGGCGGCACGACCTGGGGATGAAGGCGACGCTCCTGTATCCGAACCGCGAGATCGTCGCGCGCTACTACGTCCCCCTGATCTACACGGCCTGCCGGACCTGCTACAGCGAGCTGGAGCCGGACGAGATCTTCCGCCGCGCCGAAGCCGGCGAGATCGACCCGGCGAAGATGCAGAAGCTGATCAGCGGGGTCATCGAGAGCGGCCACGGCAGCACGATCGAGCACGTGGTCTTCACGTTCGGGATCAGCGGCGTCAGCCGAACGCTCTCGCACCAGCTCGTGCGCCACCGCGCCGGCGTCGCCTTCGACCAGCAGAGCCAGCGCTACGTCTCGTTCAAGAGCGCGGCCACGATGCTGCCGGGCACCATCGCCGAGGCCGACCCGGGCCTGCGCGCCCGCTTCGAGGAGCAGGTCGACGGCTCGCTGGAGCTGTACGGCGAGCTGCTCGCAGCCGGAATCCCCGGCGAGGACGCCCGGTTCGTCTTCCCGAACGCGACGCGCACGAACCTCGTGATGACGGCCAACCTGCGGGCCCTGATCCACATGGCGGGGCTCCGACTCTGCACGATGGCCCAGTGGGAGATCCGGCGCCTCTTCCAGCTCATTCGCCACGAGGTCTTCGCCGTCAGCCCGTTCCTCGGCAGCTTCCTGGCCCCCAAGTGCGTCCCCCTCGGCTACTGCGACGAGATGGGCAATCGCGACGAGCATTGCCCGATTCGCCCCCCCAAGGACGCCGTCCTCGCCGCGTGGGCGGAGAAGGCCGCGGCTGCGAAGGCGGCCGGCCGGCCGCTGCCCGTCGTCGACCGATAGGCCGGCGAGACCCCGGCCCCCACGATGACGATCCACCTGCAATTCGACCGAATTGTGCCGGGCGCGGAGATCGGGCCGCACCGGCACGGGGTCGAGACGCTCGTCTACCTGGCAGCCGGGGAGATCGTTTTCGAGCACGGCCCGGAGCTGGGCCGGCGAACGATCGTCCGCGCCGGCGATGCCCTCTACGAGGCGCCGGCCGAGTACCACCTCGTGCGGAACGAATCCTCCATCGACGCGCTCGTCCTCCTCGCGGCGGTGGAGGTGGACCCCGAGCGACCCGGCGACGTGCTGAAGACCTGGGCCGCCGAGCACGAGCCCGTGCGGCGCCGGGAGGGCGCGCGCGTCGTGGAGGGGCCGGGCATCCGCACCCGGGTCCTCGTCGAGCCGGGCGACTTCGGGTCCTACGCCTTCTCCCTGTGCGAGGTGGAGCTCGAGCCCGGCGGCGGCACGGGCTGGCACCGCCACCAGCGGTCGGAGCACGTCATCGTCGTCTTCGAGGGGCGCGGGACGGTGCGCATGGGCTCGCTCGAGGAGACGCTGGAGCCGCTGCGGGGCATCCGGGTGGAGATGGGGCTGCCCCACGCGATCACGAACACCGGCCGCACCACGCTGCGCTACTACGTCTGCAGCACGCCGGCGGCGGATCCGCTCACCGACCGCGAGGACGTCGACCCGCCGACCTGAGGCCCGCCGTCGCGTCCCTGCCGTCGCGTCCCCCCCGTCGCGTCCCTGCCGGGGCGGCAGCCGCACGTGCGGGCGGCGTTCATCGCCCGTCCGTCCGGACAAGCGAACGCCCAGAGGAACCGAGATCCCGAGCGGCACCTTGATGTGATCGCAGCACCCCTCGGAGGGAGAGCCCTCGGGATTGCTCCCAAGTGCCTCGTCGGACCTCGTTGATGTGATCGCCGTGGTCTCGACTCTCGCGGCCCCTCCGGGCAAGACACATCATCGCCGGGGGGCGGGCGGCGGGCAACGAGGTTATCCACGAATGCAGTGCCCCGGGGGGCGCCGGCGTCCACGAGTCTTCCCACCATGTGGAGAACATGTGGACGGCCATGAGCCGGAGGCCGGCGCGCGCGGGCCGGCGCGCGGTCAGGGTCGGCGAGGGACCCCGGACAGGACGACGATCGTGCCGGCGATCCGATCGTGCAGGGCCCGCCGCATCGGGTCGGCCACCGCGGAGAGGAAGAGGAAGCAGGACCAGCCGACGGTGATCCCGGCCACGATCCCGACCGAGAGCGCCCCGGCCGTCCCCAGGGACCCAACGCAGATCGGCAGTACCTGGAGGACGGCCCAGCGTGTGGTCGCGACCTGGGCCGACACGCGATCACGGGCGAGAGCGGGTGGGCGCGGTCCGCCGGGTGCCGGCAGGGCGGCGGAGTCCGCGACGCGGACGACCACGCCGAAGACCCGCTGGCCGGGCGTCATCCCCCAGCGAACCCAGGAGCCCGCGTAGTACGCGGCGTCGGTCAGCAGCATCAGGGCCAGCTCCAGCGCCACCCGCGGCGCGTCGATCGCGACGACGACGACCCCGGCGCCGCCAGGGTCCGACGCGACCAGCGGCCCGAAGACGCCGTCGAGGACGACGGCGTACAGGATCCAGGCGGGCACGAGGACGA
>JAZDPM010000039.1:0-2046 GCA_043797725.1 Chloroflexota bacterium | reverse complement strand
ACGATCCCGCGCGCGAGACGGGCCGAACGGGCCCGCCGGGCAGGAATGATGGCGCGCGGCGCACGATGGGCAACCGGCCGCGTCGCCCCCGGCCGTGCCCCGGCCGCGCTACGACGCGTCGACCGATGCGCGGCACGCCATCTTCCCTGCTCAACGCACCCGGATTCGGCGGTTCGGTCGCCGGTTGTGGCGTGTCGCGCACGATCCCGCGCGCGAGACGGGCCGAACGGGCCCGCCGGGCAGGAATGATGGCGCGCGGCGCACGATGGGCAACCGGCCGCGTCGCCCGCGGCCGTGCCGACACGGCTCCGACTACACTCCCCGTCGTGGAGGACGAGCGTCACGATCACGGGATGCCGGTGCTGGATCGACAGGCGGTCCGGCTGCTGGTCGCGCCGCTTGGCGCGGCCTGGCTGGTCCTGGCCGGGTGAGCGCCCGATGAGCCGGGTGAGCGCCCGATGAGCCGCTTGAGCGCCCGATGAGCCGCTTGAGCGCCCGATGAGCCGGGTGAGCGCCCGATGAGCCGGGTGAGCGCCCGATGAGCCGCTTGAGCGCCCGATGAGCCGCTTGAGCGCCCGATGAGCCACGGCCAGCGCCGGCCCGTCCCCCACGGCCTGTCCGACCTGCGCGGCGGCGGCGACGTGGATGCCCATCCGGGTGCCTTCGACCCCCGCGCCGGGCGCGGCGTCCCGAGGTGGCTGGCGGCGACGCTCAACTACTGCTCCCGCTGTGGCGCGACGCTTCGGCTGGGGCCCCTGCCCGGCGAAGACCGCGAGCGGCTCGCCTGCGAGGCCTGCGGCTATATCACCTACGTCAACCCGCGCCTGGTCATCACCACCCTGCCGGTGAACGAGGTCGGCGAAGTGCTCCTCCTCCGCCGCGGGATCGAGCCGGGCCGCGGACTCTGGGCCCAGCCGGGCGGCTTCATGGAGATCGACGAGACGGTCCACGAGGGGGCGATCCGGGAGACGCTCGAGGAAACCGGTCTCATCGTGGAGCCGGGCGAGATCGTGGGCCTGTACACGCGCCCGGAGGCGGCGATCGTGGTCATCGCCTTCGTCGCCCGGATTGTCGGCGGCGCGCCCGTCGCAACGGCGGAGGCTCTCGAGGTCCGGCCTTTCGCGCCCGACGCCATCCCGTGGCCGGAGATCGCCTTCCGGACCAGTGCCTGGGCCCTCCGCGACTGGATCCGCCGCGTCCGCCCCGATCTCGCCCCCGACGTTCGATGAGCGACGACCGGGCCTCCGCGCGCGACGACCGGGCCTCCGCGAGCGACGGCCGGATCCCGGTGCGCGCCGCGGTCTTCCTGGGCGCCGCCGCCGGCCTCCGCGTGGAGGATCTCCTCCTGGATCCGCCCGGGCCGCGCGAGGTGCGCGTCCGGATGCTGGCCTCGGGCGTCTGCCGCTCGGACCTCCACGTCCTCGACGGCGACTGGGAGCGACCGGCCCCGGTCGCCATGGGCCACGAGGGCGCCGGGATCGTGGAGGCGCTCGGGCGTGGCGTGGGATCGCGCCCCGGTGACCCTGCGGTCGGCGACCTCGTGGTGCTCGCCTGGACTGCTCCGTGCGGCGCCTGCCCGGCCTGCGCCCGCGGCGAGGGGTTCCTGTGCGCCGATCCCCGGGGCGCCGGCTACCGCCTGGCTGCCGCGGACGTCCGCCTGCGCCGACCCGACGGGACACCGGTCGGGGTCTACTCCGGGATCGGGACGATGGCCACCCACCAGGTGGTTGCGGCAGAGGCGGCCATCCCCGTCGATCCTGTGCTCCCGGGCGCGGAGGCCGCGCTGATCGGGTGCGCGGTGACGACCGGCGTCGGGGCGGCGACCCGGACGGCCGGGGTCCGCGCCGGCGAGACGGTCGTCGTGATCGGGCTGGGGGGCGTGGGGCTCTCGGCGGTCATGGGCGCCGTGCTGGCGGGCGCAGCGCGGGTCGTCGCCGTGGACCGCGTCCCGGCCAAGCTCGAGCTGGCCCGGGCGCTGGGCGCGACGGAGGCGGTCCTCGCGGGCGAGGGGCCCGCGACCCGCGCCGTGCTCCTCGGCCTGCTGCC
>JAZDPM010000328.1:0-2643 GCA_043797725.1 Chloroflexota bacterium | reverse complement strand
CCACGGCGGCCAGGCGAGCGTGCCCCACCGCGGCCCCGCCGGCGCGCCCTCCGGCCCCGCCCGGCTGCTCGACGTCGGCTGCGGGTCGGGGATCCTCGCGATCGCCGCCGGGCTGCTGGGCGCCGGTGCGGTCGTCGCTGTCGACACCGACCCCATCGCCGTGGAGGCGACGCTCGCGAACGCGCGGCGCAATCGCGTCGCGCGGCGCCTGCGGGCCTGGCGCGGCTCCCTGCCATCGGGCGCCGGGCCCTTCGACCTCGTTGCCGCCAACCTCATCGCGGCGGCGCTCGTCGAGCTGGCCGCCGACCTCACCGCCGAGCTGCGGCCGGGCGGCAGGCTCCTGGCGTCGGGCATCTTCGTCGACCGCGAAGGCGACGTCCGGGCGGCCTTCGCGGGCGCGGGTCTCCGCGTCCTCCGGCGCGAGGCCGAGGGCGACTGGGTGGCCCTGGAGGCCCAGCGCCCGGGGCGCCGGGCCGCAGGCGCCGGGCCCGCCAGCGTCACGTCGCCTGCACGATCACGACGGCCGTCGGCCTCATCGCCTTCCTCATGACGACGAAGCCGGCCCCCCCGGTGATCGGATGACCGAGCGATCGCCGTCCGCTCCGCCCCCCGGGGCCCCGATCGAGGCCGCCTCGTCGCGGCCCGTGCGGCGGGCTGTCATCACCAACCTGGGCTGCAAGGTCAACCAGGCCGAGATGGACGCCGTGGAGCGGCTCCTCCGCGCCCGCGGGGTGGAGATCGCCGCGGACGGGGCTGCGGCCGACCTTCACCTCGTCAACACCTGCACCGTGACCGCCGTCGCGGACGACAAGTCGCGCAAGGCCGTCCGCCGGGCGCGGCGGGCGAGCCCCGCCGCCACCGTGATCGTGACCGGCTGCTCCGTTCAGGTGGGCCGAGCGGCGCTCGCGGCTGACGATCCAGCGGCCCGGCTCGTCGCGAACGAGGAGAAGGACGGCCTGCTCGCCGAGGTCGGGCGGCTGCTGGGGGCGACGGCGCTGCCCGGTGACGGCCCGCACGGCCCGCTCGACGCGGCGCTGCCGACCCTCGCCGGGGCGGAGATCGAGGGGATCGCCGAGGGTCGGGCCCGGATCGATCGAACGCGCGCATACGTCAAGGTGCAGGACGGGTGCAGCTTCTTCTGCACCTACTGCATCATCCCCCGCGCCCGTGGCCCCGAGCGCTCGCTTGCGCCGGAGCGGGTGCTCGCGGACGTGCGTCTCGCCCTCGCCGCCGGCCACCGCGAGATCGTGCTGACCGGGATCAACGTCGGGACCTACGACGGTGGCCGGTCGGAGCGCGGCCCGCGCGGCGCCCGCCTGCGCGCGGTCCTGACCCTGCCGGGACTCGTTCGCCGGATCCTCGCCGAGACGCCCGCGGAGCGGATCCGGCTCTCCTCGATCGAGCCGCAGCATGTCGACGACGACCTGCTCGCCGCCTGGACGGGGGAGGGTGCCGGGCGTTGCCTCCCGCACCTGCACCTGCCGCTCCAGTCGGGCGACGACGGGGTCCTGCGGCGGATGGGCCGGCGGTACGCCTCCGCGGACTACGCCCGCGTCGTCGAGCGGGTCCGGGCGGCGATCCCGGGCGTCGCGATCCACGCCGACGTCATGGCCGGCTTCCCGACCGAGGACGACGCCGCCTTCGCCCGCACGCTTGGCTTCCTCCGCTCGTTCGACCCGGCCGGCCTGCACGTCTTTCGCTACTCGGCGCGCCCGGGGACGCCGGCGGCCCGGATGGTGGGGCAGGTGCCGGACGCGGTCCGGAAGGAGCGGGCCGCGGTCCTCCTGGGCGAGGCGGCCGACGCACGCCGCCGGTTCGCGGCCCGGGCCGCCGGCGGTCGGCGGACGGTCCTCTTCGAGGAACCCGCCGACGGGCGCGACCCGGGCGCCGGCTGGGTCGGCCACGCCGAGGACTACGTGGTCGTGCGGGCGGGCGCACCCGACGGGCGCCCCCTCGCGGGCGAGATCGCGATCGTCCGGGTCGACGGGGCGGATCCGACCGACCCCGGGCGGGCCGTGGGGCGAATCGATCGCGTCGCAGGCGGGCCGGATGCCGGCCGCGCGCTCCCCGCGGTACCCTTCCCGCCATGAGCTCCGACTGTCTCTTCTGCCGGATCGTCGCCGGGGAGATCCCGGCGACAACCGTCCACGCCGACCCCCTCGTGATCGCCATCCGGGACATCGCCCCGCGCGCGCCGACCCACGTCCTCGTCCTGCCCCGGGAGCACGTCGCCTCCGCGGCCGACCTGACCGAGGCCCACGGCCCGCTGCTCGGACGCCTCTTCGCGGTCGCCGCCGAGCTTGCCCGCGCCGAGGGGATCACCGAGCGCGGCTACCGGGTCACGACGAACGTGGGAGCGTGGGGCGGCCAGTCGGTGCCGCACCTGCACCTGCACCTCATGGGCGGCCGCGCCTTCGACTGGCCTCCCGGGTAGGGCGCGGAGGTGGCGCTCCCCCGCGGCTGACGACGGGAACGGGGGCCCGGGTGGGGTGGTGCTACGGGGCCTCGGTCACGGGGAGCGGGGCCGCCACTGCCGCCCAGGCGCGGACCTGGTTCCGCTTCACCTTGAGGGACAGGGTCCGCGGGAAGTCGGCCTCCGGCCAGAAGCGCCAGGCGGCGATCCGGGCATTGGCGGCAAGGGTG
>JAZDPM010000293.1:0-2111 GCA_043797725.1 Chloroflexota bacterium | reverse complement strand
GCGCAGAAGGGGCCGAACCGGCGCGCGGCTCCCGGGGTGGCGGAGACGGCGGCCTTCGAGCCGGCGGCGTGGATCTCCGCGATCCGGCGGGCGATCAGCTCCTCGCGGATCGGGGCGGCGTAGGCCTCGGCGAGGACCGCCTGGATCTCCGCGTCCGGGGCGGTCGCGATCCGCTCGAGGACCGGGGCCGGGTCGTCGTAGCGGGCCTGGACGCCCTCGAGGTTGAGGACGGCGAGGCCGCCAAGGCCGGCCAGGACGCCGGCGCTTCGGGCGTCGACCACGGCGTCCATCGCCGCCGCCAGCACGGGGATCCGCAAGGCAAGGCCGGCGAAGTCCTGCTCCAGCGAGACGTCGTCCGGTTCGACCGTCTCCGTCCCGGGGGCGAGCGAGACGTCCTCGAAGCCGTAGGTCGGGCGGATCGAGTCGACCTTGGAGCGGAAGTGGCGCCGTGCCGCGGCCTCGGTGGGGGTCTGCATCGTCGATCCGGGTCCTCCGCGCCTGCGGCCGTCCGCCCTGCTGTCGTCCGTGCCTGCCGGCCGTCGCTCCGTGCCGGCCGTCGCTCCGTGCCTGCCGCCGCTCCGTGTCGGCCGCCGCTCCGTGTCGGCCGCCGCTCCGTGTCGGCCGCCGTCTCCTGCGCCGCGGCCCTCGCCCGGGCCGGCCGCCGGTTCGGGGAATTGTACGGCTCGGCCGAATTCGTGGCCTCACCCTCCGGCGCCCACATAAGCCGGCGATGAGGGTCGCCTCCTACTCTGCCGGCCATGGACGGTTCCAGGATCGGACGAGGCCTCCGCGCAATCCGCATCCGGGCGAGCTCAACACAGAAGGAGGTTTCGGAGGCGTCGAACGTGCCGCGCGCCGTGATCGCCTCCGTGGAGCGGGGTGACCTCGCCCGGGTTCGAGTGGGGCAGCTGCTGGCCATCGCCGTGGCGCTGCGGGCGGACCTCGACATCGTCCTGCGCTGGAACGGCACGGAACTCGACCGCCTCCTGAACGCCGGGCACTCGGCGATGCACGAGCTCGTCGTCGGCATCCTCACCGCAGCCGGGTGGGAGGTGGTCCCGGAGCGTTCGTTCTCGTTCTGGGGTGAGCGCGGGGTGATCGATCTCCTTGCGTGGCACGCGGCGACCCGGACGCTGCTCATCGTCGAGCTGAAGACGGAGATCGTCGAGGTGCAGCGGCTGATCGGGACGGTCGACCGCTACCGGCGGCTTGCACAGCAGATCGTCCGCGACCTCGGCTGGGAGCCGCTCACCGTGGGTGTCTGGGTCGCCGTGGCCGAGAGCCCGACGAACCGCCGCCGGCTGAGCGAGCATGCGGCCGTGCTCCGTGCCGCGTTCCCGTCCGACGGCCGCACCGTTTCGGGCTGGCTGCGAAGCCCGTCCGGCCCGCTCCGGGCGCTCTCCTTCCTATCAAATGCTGGCGTGGCGAACCGTCAGGCGGCTCGATCGTCGCGCCGCCGGGTCCGGGCGGCCTCCCGGGCGGGAGCGGTGCCTCCTGGGGCGGCCCGACCTGTTCAAGTGCCGCCCGGGGCGAGCAAATGACAGGATTCGAGGCCTCCGCTGGCGCTCCTGGTGGGGCGGGGCCCCGGCCGACCCCGCATACGGTTCACCACACGTGCAATTAGGAGGATCTGCGGGCCGGGGCCGGGGGCGGGCCGGGGGCCCGGGGGCGGACCCGCGGGGCGGACCCGCGCCGGCTCTCAGCGAGCCAGCCGTCGCCCCTCGGGGTCCAGCCGGAACCACGGCTCGGCCTGCGGATCCAGCAACGTGCCCGTGATCCGGTCGATCGTGTCCCGGTACGCAGGCCAGACGACGAGCCGGAGTGCCTCGTCCCGGGAGGCCCAGCGGAAGTCGTCATGCTCGTGCGAGAGCGTCGGCTCGGCGTCTTGCCGGATCCGCACGACGAAGATCGCCGCGGCAACGATCGCGTCGGGGCCCTCGTCGTAGAAATGAGTCACCTGGTCGAGGTCGTAGAACGCCTCGATCTCGGACGGCCCGAAGCCGACTTCCTCGCGCACCTCGCGCAGCGCGGCCATCGGAATCCGCTCGCCGGGCTCCAGACCCCCGGTCACGCATTGCCAGAGCCCCGGGAAGATGCGGCCCGGGGCGCGC
>JAZDPM010000278.1:0-4167 GCA_043797725.1 Chloroflexota bacterium | reverse complement strand
CCGGGCCCGGTCGGCCTCGGTGATGACCGGGACCATCAGGTGCGGGACCCCGTTGTAGTCGGCGAGCTCCACCCGCTTGGGGTCAACCAGGATGAGGCGCACCTCGTCGGGCGTCGCCCGCATCAGCAGGCTCGCGATGAGCGCGTTTACCATGACGCTCTTGCCCGAGCCGGTCGCCCCCGCGATGAGGAGGTGGGGCATCTTCGCGAGGTCGGCCGCCCGCGGGTGGCCGGCCACGTCTCTCCCCAGGGCGAAGGCGATGCGCGACGGGATCGCGGCCACCTCGGGGTCCTCCAGGATCCGTCGGATGGCAACCACGTTGAAGTCCATGTTCGGGATCTCGATCCCGACGACCGACTTGCCCGGTATTGGCGCCTCGATCCGGATGGTGCGGGCCGCGAGGGCCATCGCCAGGTCGTCGGCGAGCCCTTCGATGCGGCTCACCTTGACCGACGGGTCCGGCTCGACCTCGTACTGGGTGACGACGGGACCCGCGTTCCATTTCACGACGCGGCTGACGATGCCGAAGCTGGCGAGCTTGCCCGAGATGATCGCCGCGTTCCGCTCGTGGTCCATCCCCCGGTCGGAGCTGCGCGCGGCGACGTCCTCCAGGAGGGTCAGGGGCGGCAGGCGATACTCGCGCGGCCCGCGGGTCGAGGGGGCGGCGCCGCCGTCGGTGACGTCGTCGCGATCGCGCGGGGCGGCCCTCCGGGCCGGCTCCCCGTCAAGCGCCGGAACGCCGCCCGCCTGGCTCGCGCCGCCGGCGCCCGGCAATGTCAGAGCACCACCGGAGAAGACTGAGGAGACCTGCGCGGGCCCCGGGAGCGGCGTCGGGATCTCCGGCCGAGCGGCCGCGTCCCGGGCGCCCTTGCCGTTCCGAACCGACCCAACCTTCTCGGCGAGCGCGCCCGGCTCGCGGCGCCCCGCCTCTGAGACCCGACCGGCGGCATCCGCCGCCGGCCGGGTCAGCGCCGCCGCGATGCCGCGGACTGCCCGGCCGGGCGGGGCGAGGAGGTCGCGCGCGGGCCGGTCCAGCGCGATCACGGCGCCAACCACGAAGAGGCCGGCCAGCACCACGAACGCCCCCGGATCGCTGAACAGGTTGCCCAGGGGATCGGCGATGAGGCGCCCGATGCGCCCCCCGCTGCCTTCCTTGAGGAAACCGGCGTCGGCAAGCAGGGTCACCATGGCAAGCAGGGCGACGTAGGCGATCGTGAGGCCGGCCACCGTCCGCGCCCAGCCGGCCCGCGGGCCGCGGGCCCGCTCGAGGTGGATCCCCAGCCCGATGAGGAGGAACGGCAGGAGCCAGCGCCCCGCCCCGAACCACGGCGCGATCACGTTCAGGATCCAGTCCGTCAGGGCGCCCTTCCCGGGGAGCAGCAGCCCCACGAGGATGACGATGCCCAGGACCAGGAAGACGATCGCGACGATCGAGCGGACGACGTCGGGGTTGACGCGCGCGAGCAGCGGCCGCGAGCCCGACCTCCGGGGCGCGCGGCGGGGCCGGGCGGAGGGCGTCCGCCGGCGCGTCGCCACCTAGATCTCCACCACGACCGGGAAGACCATCGGGCGCCGCTTCGTCTGCTCGTAGAGATAGCGCGAGACGCCCTCCTTGATCTGGCTCTTGAGCAGGCCGACCTCGCTGATGTGGTCGCCCGGGTTGTCGATGGCCGCCACCACGCGGCGCACCGCCTCCGCCATGATCGGGTCCTTCTCGTTGAGATGGACGAAGCCGCGGGTGACGATCTCCGGCCGTCCGATGATCGCGCCGGTCTGCTTGTCGACCGTGACGACGACCATGAACATGCCGTCGTTGGCGAGCGCTCGCCGGTCGCGCAGGACGATCTCCCCGACGTCGCCCACGGACAGGCCGTCGACGTAGACGTAGCCGGCGGTCACGGGCGCACCGCGCCGAGCCGTCCCGTCGGCGAGGATCTCGATCACCATCCCGTTCTCGATGATGAAGACGTTCTCGGGCGTGACCCCGGTCTCGATCGCGAGGCGCCCGTGCTGGACCTGCATCCGGAACTCGCCGTGCATCGGGATGAAGTAGCGCGGCTTCGTCAGGCCGAGCATGAGCTTCAGCTCTTCCTGGCTCGCATGCCCGGAGACGTGGGCCCGCTTGATCGTGTGATAGAAGACGTTGGCGCCGGCCTTGAAGAGGTTGTCGATGGTCCGGGCCACGTATTCCTCGTTGCCCGGGATGGGGCTGGCCGAGACGATCACAGTGTCGCCCGGCTGGATCTCGACGAAGCGATGGTCGCGGTTGGCCATCCGGGCGAGGCCGGCCATCGGCTCGCCCTGGGAGCCGGTCGTGCAGATGACGAGCTTGTCGGCCGCGATGTCGCCGATCCGCTCCTTGGCCACGATGCGATCGGCGTCGTAGGTCAGGTAGCCCAGGTCGCTCGCGACCCGGAAGTTCTGCTCCATCGAGCGCCCGATGACGGCGACCTTCCGGTTGAAGCTGGCCGCCGCGTCGAGGACCTGCTGGACGCGGGCGATGTTGCTGGCAAAGGTCGCCACGATGACCCGGCCGTCGAGCGGCTCCATGATCTCGCGGAACGCTTCGCCGACGGTCCGCTCGGACGGCGTGTAGCCCGGGTTCTCCGCCCGGGTCGAGTCCGAGAGCAGGCAGATCACGCCCTCCTCGCCGAGCTTGGCGAGGATGTGGAAGTCCGAGAGCCTGCCGTCCACGGGCGTGTGGTCGAACTTGAAGTCGCCGGTGTGCACCACGGTGCCGACCGGCGTTCGGAGGGCGATCCCCATCGCGTCGGGGATCGAATGCCCGATCCGGAACGGCACGACCGTGAACGGGCCGATCGGGACCTCGTCGCCGGGCTCGAGCCCGATGAGCGGGTTGTTGTGGAGCTTGTGCTCCTTGACCTTGTTGCCCAGGAGCCCGCGCGCCAGGACAGACGCGTAGACGGGCACGCCGGGGAACTCCGGGAGCACGTATGGCAGCGCGCCGACGTGATCCTCGTGGGCATGGGTGATGAGGAACGCCCGGACGTTGGCGCGGCGCTCCTTGAGGTAGGTGATGTCGGGGATGACGAGGTCGATGCCGAACATCTCCTCGTCGGGGAACATGAGGCCGCAGTCGATGACGACGATGTCGTCACCGTACTCGAAGACGTACATGTTCTTGCCGATCTCCCCTACCCCGCCGAGCGGGATGATGCGGAGCGGCGTGTCGTTGGTGGCGGGGAGTTGAGGCGTCATGGGGTCACCGGAAGAGGGTCAGCTGGTCCAGCGCCGGCGGCTCGGGCGCGGGCTGGTCGGTCACGGGGGGTGTCGGGAACGCGGGAGGGGCAGCGGCCGCGCTGCCCGGCACGACTGGGGCCTCGCGCTCCGCCCGCCGGGCGCGGGCGTCATCGAGGATGGCCGGCACGAGGCCGATGTCGGCGTAGCTCGCCTGCTCGACGGCGGGCGTTCGCAGCGCGGCGGCCGGGTGGTACATCGCCATCACGAGCGCCACGCCGGCGCCGGTCGCAGGATCGGCCGGAACGACGGTCCCGTGGGCGCGGCTGATGATCGTGCCCGGCATGAAGCGGCCCATCGAGTGGCGCCCGAGGGTCACGATGAGCGAGGGATCGAGGACCTCCAGCTGGCGCCGGAGGAACGGGGCGCAGGCGGAGATCTCGTCGGGCTCCGGGTCGCGATTCTCCGGCGGGCGGCATTTCACGACGTTCGTGATGAAGACGTCCTCCCTCCGCCAGCCGATCGAGCCGAGAAGGCGGACGAGGAGGTCGCCGGCCCGACCCACGAAGGGACGGCCCTCGCGATCCTCGTTCATCCCGGGTCCCTCACCCACGAAGACCACCTCCGTGCTGGCGTGCCCCTCACCGGGGACGGCGCGGGTCCGGCCCCCGTGCAGACGGCAGGCAGTGCAGGCCCGGACCTCCGCCGCGATCCCCTCGAGCGCCGCGCGGCGTTCGGCTTCCGTCACGCGGGGGGAGCCTCCGCGGCGCGACGCGACGCCGCCGGGACCCACCCGCGCGCGACGAGGACCTCGGCGATCTCGACCGCGTTCGTGGCCGCGCCCTTGCGGATGTTGTCGGAGACCACCCAGAAGGCGAGGCCCCGGCCGTCGGGGATGGACGCGTCGGTCCGGACCCGGCCGACGTAGATCTCGTCGCTCCCTGCGGCCTCGGTGGCGAGCGGGTAGAC
>JAZDPM010000170.1:0-4557 GCA_043797725.1 Chloroflexota bacterium | reverse complement strand
GCTCACGGAGGATGTCGGCGAGGGCGAGGGAGACCGACCAGTAGCTGGTCACGAGCGCGGCCACGATGAAGAGCGAGCCCACGACCCCCGCCCAGTCGCCGAGGCGATCGCCGATCCCGATGATCGCCACCTCGGTGACCTCGGTCGAGACGCCGAGCGCGACGATCGCCACGACGGCGGTGAGGACGCCGTTCAGCGCCAGACCCAGCAGGATCGCCCGCACGGCGCCCCGGTGGTCGGAGCCCATCCCGGCCACCACCTGGGGCACGCTGTAGAAGGTCCAGTACGCGTACATGACCATGCCGTAGAGGGCGAGCCACTCGCTCGGCGTCCCCGACGGGCCCAGGGACGGCTCGAAGGGGATCCCGACCGCCCCGACGGCGATCGCGGCGAGCAGGCCGACGAGCGCCAGAGCCCCGAAGCGCTCCGCGATCCCAACCGCCCGAAGGCCGAAGAAGACGACCCCAGCCGAGATCGCGTAGACGAGGAGCTCGGCGACCCGCCGGTCGATGTTCGCCAGGTCGGCCACGATCTCGCCGGCGCCCGAGACGTACGCCGCCAGGTTCGCGAGGAACGCCACGCTGAGCAGCGCGAAGACCGCCCACAGGACCCAGCGGCCCGCCCGGCCGCGGAGGACGTAGAGGCGCATGAGCTCCACGACCTGGAGGTCCTGCCCGGTCCGGAAAAGGACCTCCGCGAGCATCAGGTGGACGAGGGCGCTCGCCGCCCACGCGATCGGCAGGATCACGGCGAGACCGACGAGCCCGACGCGCTCGGCGAGGTAGGGGACCGCCATGATCCCCGCCCCCACTCCCGCGCCGACGATCAGCGAGGTCGCCCCCCAGAAGCCGAGTCGGCGATCGGTCATGGCTGCCTCCTGCGTGCGCCCGGCGGCGCCGGCGCCCGGTGTCCGGGCGATGGATCAGAGGGTCGCGATCTCGATGAAGGGCACGCGCCCGTCCGGAATCGACGCCTTCGCCCCGTTCCAGGCGAGGGTGAACAGGTCGCTGCGGTACGTTACGTGGAGCCAGCGGCGCACGACGGGAAGCAGCGGATCCCCGTCGGCGAGGCCCACCATCAGGAAGGCGTTGCCGAGCCCACGCGCTCGCTCCGCGCAGGCGGCGAGGAGCGAGCGCATCACCGCCGGGTCGTCGCCCGCCACGGCCGTGCAGGCCGCGAAGGAGAGAGGGATCGCCGCGCCGGGCGGCGTGAGCGGGCGGGCGCCCAGCACGCGGGCGAGGGCGTCGTAGGCGGGGTGGAGCCGCCGCAGCGTCGGACCGTACGAGGCAACGACGTCCTGCTTGTACGCGGACTGGTCCCAGGCGGCCATGACCCCGACGATCCTGCCGCCCCGCCGGGCCACGGCCACGTCCTCCGGTGCCAGGCCCCGGAGCGTCCGGCCGTCGGTGAAGTCGCGGACGGCGTAGGCCGGGAAGAGCTGGCGGCGCGGTCCCTCCTCGCGCAGGAAGCCGACGATCTCGGGAATCGTCCTCGCCGAGCCTGGTTCGACGTCCACGCCGGGGATCCGCGGTAGATGACGCGGGCGCAGCATGATCGCGCACGTGGTGAGCCCGCCAAGTCGCGTGCGCACGGGGGCGCCTGGAGCGCGGCGCCCGACCAGGAGCTCGCGGGCGCGCGGGTTCTCGCGGGCGACGACCCCACAGTAGAGGAGGCCGGTGTGTCTGCCGTCGCGCAGCCAGGCCATCGCCCGCTGCACGAGCCAGCGGCCGCGGTAGCCATCCGCGGCGCGGATCTGGCCGATGTAGCCGATCCGCTCCTCCCGGCCGTTGACGAACGCCCGACGTTCGGCTCGGCAACCGATCCCCGCCAGCCGACCCGTCCGCCGGTCCCGGACGACGACCACGTCGCAGGGGTCGCCCATGATCGTGGTGCCCAGGAAGTAGTCGGGCTCCCGGGCGAAGCGCACCGCCACGGCGCCCGGCATGGCGGTGGCGGCGACGAGGGCGCGGATCTCCGGCTCGTCCTCCTGGCTGGCCAGGCGCACCTCGAAGGCATCCAAGGTGGCGTCCACGCGAGCGTCCACCGCGGGCCTCAGCGCAGCCCCAGGCGCAGGCCCTGCCGCTTGAGGGCCTCGCGCCGGTAGAGCGGGTTGTAGGCGCAGTAGAGCGCGAACCGGAAGGGCGAGCCCATGTTTGTCCGCAGGTCGAACGCCCGCCGCACGATCGAGCCTGGGCTGCTCCACCGGCGGCGGCACGCCCAGGTCGTCTCCGTGAGCTCGTCGGCCGTCATGCGCGCCGGGCGGAAGGCCGCGCTGTTGAAGCGGTAGTCGGGGTGGAGCCACCACCGCCCGTCGTACAGGAGGCGGCCCTGCGCCGCCAGTCGCGCGTAGAGGGGCGTGCCGGGGTAGGGCATCAGGACGTTGAAGGCGGCGAAGGTGAAGCGGTTCTCGACGGACCACTCGACGGTGGCGAGGATCGAGTCGACGGTGTCGTGGTCGTAGCCGAGGGCGAACGCCGCCCAGGTCTGGAGGCCGTGGGCACGCAGGGTGGCGACGGCACCGGCGTACCGGTCGAAGCCGGCCAGGTTCGGGCCCTTCTGCATCTGGCGCAGGTTCTCCGGGTCCAGGCTCTCGAACCCGATGACGTTCCCCAGGCAGCCGCTCTCCACGAAGAGCCGCATGAGCTCCGCGTCGCGGACCTGGTCCACGCTCGCCTGGGAGACCCAGCGGATGCGCAGCGGGACCAGCGCGCGGAGCAGCGCCTTGGCTGCCTCGGGATCGGCGATGAAGTTGTCGTCGACGAAGAAGAGGTTGCGCCGTGGCTGGGCCCGGATCTCGGTGACCACCTCGGCCACCGGCCGCGTGTACTGGTGGTGCTCGAAGTACGCCCCCACGGCACAGAACTCGCAGCGGTGGTGGCAGCCCCGGCCGAACTGGAGGAGGGTGAGCGGCAGGTAGCCCTTCCCTTCGAAGAGGTCGCGCCGGGGCAGCACGCCGAGTTGGGGCGGGCCTGCCGGGGCGTCGTAGCGTGGGCGGAGCCGTCCGTCGTGGGCGTCTGCCACCACCTGCGTCCAGAGCGTCTCTGCGTCCCCCGTGAAGACCGCGTCGGCGTGCTCGGCGACCTCGTCGGGGATCAGCGTCGCGTGCATGCCGCCCATCACGACCGGCACGCCCCGGGCGCGATACTCGGCGGCGATCTCGTAGGCCCGGCGGGCCGTGAACGACTCCACGGTGATCGCCACGAGGTCGGTCGGCTCGTCGTAGTCGATCCGGTCGATCCGGTCGTCGAGGAGCTCGACGTCGACCCCGGGGGGCGTCAGCCCGGCCAGGACCCCGAGCTGGAGCGGCTCCATACGGGCTCCGTCCACGAACGGGACACCGTCGGCGAGGCGACCCAGCGTCGGCTTGATGAACGTGACTCGCACGCGCACGCCTCCCGCGACCGGCCGCGGACGAAACGGCGCGCCCGCGCCCGACGCCTCGACGATGGACTCGTCGCGACGCTGTGGGCAAGGGCCGGTGGGCCCCTCGTGAAGGCGGCGTCAGCCGCCTGCGTGCTCGGCGAGACGATGCCAGACCGCGTCGGCATGAAGCGCGTCCGTGGCGACCGCCAGGAGCCGCCGCTGCTCGCGCCGGGCCCCGCGGGCTTCCTCGGCCTCCTGGGGGGCGAAGCGGACCTCGTCGCCCGGCCGGAGCTGGCCGAGCCGGGGCAGCTCCGCCCGCGGGACGACGCCGACCACGGGGTACCCTCCGACGGTCGGCCCGTCGACCATGATCACCAGGGGCTGACCGTCGGCGGGGACCTGGATCGCGCCCGGGACGACGGGTTGCGAGACGATCTCCGCTCCAGCCGGGAGCGGAGACCCGTTCAGGCGGATCCCCATCCGGTCGCATGCCCCGGCGACGCGCCAGGCGGTGGCGGCCAGCGCATCAGGCGTGCCGTCGGGCAGAGAGGCGAGGTCCGGGCCGGGCACGAACCGGATCGGCCGCGCGGCTGCGGCCGGATGCGGCGCGATTCGCGTCGGCCAGCCGCGCCCGGCCGCCGCGAGGTCGCCGCGCCGGACAGGCACGAGGCGGTCGCCGGCGCGGAGTGCTCGCCCGTCAAGCCCGCCCAGCCCCCCCTGCACGTGCGTGGCCGCCGAGCCGAGGACTCGCGCGGCCACGATCCCGCCGGCCAGGCCGACGTAGGCGCGCGCGCCGCGGGCCGACCCGAGGAAGCGGAAGCGGGACCCGGCCGGGAGACGGTGGGTGGCGTCGGGGCGCAGCGGACGCCCGTCGTCCCGCTCCGCGCCCAGGTCGGCGCCGGCGAGCGAGACCGCGCATGTCTCCACGACGAGGAGTTCCGCCCCGCCGAGCGTGACCTCGATCGCGACACCGTCGAGCGGGGCGTCGGCCAGCAGGTTGGCCACCGCCAGCCCCCATCCGTCGCAGGCGCCCGACGGCGGGATGCCGAGGTCTTCGTGGCCCGGTCGCCCGCCGTCCTGGAGGACCATGAGCAGCCCGGGATCGACGACCTCCAGCATGGCTCAGAGGGGCACGAACCGGACGCGATCCCCGGGTGCGAGGAGCGCGGGAGGTTCGCGTCGTGGGTCCCAGAT
>JAZDPM010000225.1:0-2995 GCA_043797725.1 Chloroflexota bacterium | reverse complement strand
GCGCAGCGGTCGACGCCGGCCCGGGCGGCAGCGGGGTCGGAGACGGGCGCCGGTGCGGCCGGTGCGGCGAGGGCCGTGCCTGCGCCCAACGTGCCGGCGAGGACGAGCCCGGTCGCGGCGGTGGCGAGAAGGCGCTGGAGGGTGCGGTTCATCAAGGGCTCCCTTCGTCGATCGGAGCGGTCGCGTCGTTCGCGAGCGCGTCCGTCAGCTGTTCGAGCAGGTGCTCGAGCGTGGCCAGGTCGGGCGTCGGCACCGCCCGAGCGGTCGGGGGCGCGGGCGGCGGCGAGTTTGGTCCGGCTGGCGTCGAGGCGGTCGGGGACGGCGGCGCCGGAGTCGGGGACTGCGGCGCCGGAGTCGCGGACGGCGCGGGCGACGGTACAGGGCTCGGCGACAAGGACGGGTTCGGGTCGGACGGCGTTGGGCTCGGGTCGGCGGGCATTCCTGCGTCGGTGCCGCCTGCGGGCTCCGGTACCGGTCCGGGACGGCCACCGCAGGCGATGATCGCCATCGCGGCCGCCACGAGCGCCACCGCGCCCGTCCATCGTGTCCTGCCCGGTCGGCGCATCGCTTCCTGCCACCCGCTGCAGACCGCCATCCGGCGGCGCTGCGGCCAGAGTCGGGCCGCCGTCCGGGAGGAGCAACGCGCCCCGGCACGGCAAATGTCAGGGGTCGGTAAGGCGACAAGGCAACCCCACCGGACCGCGCCGGACCGCACCCGGTCGGGACGAACTGGAGGGCGTGCCCTGCGTCGTCGCCGGCGTCATCGCAGCCGCGGCCATGCTCCCCGTGCCCCTGTGCGGGAGCATCGCTTGTCGCGATCGCACCGTTGAGACTCGGCCCCGGTGGGGACCTCGACAAGTTGATCAGATGCTCGCCTGGCGATCCGTATGTGCGGTCCCCGTCGTCACGCGACCCGCCGCCCGCCCGAATCGGCCGCACATCCTCGCGAATGCACGGCTGGCGGTGCAGATGATCGAATGCCGGGGGCGTCGAAGGGTTCCACGGCGGCTTCGGATGACGGCCACCCGACATACGGTTCGCGGGGCGGGCATTTGAGAGAATGCGCCGCTCCCATGGCCCGGATGCCTCTTCAGGGGTCGAGCTACGACCTCGCCCCCTGGAGGTCGCAGCGCAGGCAGCGACTGGCCTCCTCGATGGCATCCTGGCGCGAGTAGCCCAGCTCCACCTCGGAGAAGGACCGGACCCTGGCCAGCATGTCGCTGCTCGGCATCTCCGGGCGGAAGCGCTCGCCGGACTCGACCGGCAGGGGAGGCAGCTCGCTCAGGATCTCGGCCGGGGCGAGATGCTCGTCGATCTCCCCGCTGCCGCCCAGGAAGCGATCGATGGCCTGGGCGGCTGCCCGGCCGTGCGCGATCGCCGCGATCACCGACGCCGGTCCGAGCACCGCGTCGCCCCCGGCGAAGACGCCCTCGACCGACGTCCGGAGGCTGCCCGGGGCGACCGTGATGCGCTCGCCGCTCCCCACCTCCAGGCCCCAGTCGGCAGGCACGGCGGGGTGCTGGCCGACCGCCGAGAGCACCGTGTCGTAGTGAGCCGTGAACTCGCTTCCTTCGATCGGCTCGGGACGGCGTCGCCCGCTCTCGTCGATGGCGCCGAGTCGAACCCGCAGGCAGGTGACGTCGAGACCGGCCCCGGCGCGCTCGACGGCGACGGGCAGCACCAGCGTCTCCAGCCCAACCCCCTCGGCGAGAGCCTCGGCGATCTCGTGGTCGTCGGCCGGCATCTCGTCGCGGTCGCGCCGGTAGAGGATGGTCACCTCCCCGGCGCCGAGGCGCAGAGCGGTGCGCGCCGCGTCGATGGCCGAGTTGCCGCCGCCGACGACGGCGACCCGCTCGCCCACCGGCACCGGCCTGGCGGAAGCGACGTCGCGGAGGAACTGGATGCAGTCGATCACGCCCTCCAGGTCCTGGCCGTCGACGCCCAGCGGATAGCTGGCATGCGCGCCCGACGAGATGAAGATCGCGTCGAAACCCCGCTCCCGGAGCGCGGCCAGGGAGCGGATGTCCGCGCCGGTCTCGATCCTCACGCCGGCGGCCTCGACGATGTCCAGGTCCCGCTGGAGGACCTCCTCGGGCAGGCGGTAGCGGGGGATGCCGTAGCGCAGCATGCCGCCCGATTGGGCCAGGGCCTCGAAGACGGTGACCGCGTGGCCGCCGACCCTGGCCAGGTAGTAGGCGGCCGTCAACCCGGCCGGGCCCGAGCCGATCACGGCGACCGACTTCCCGGAAGAGGGGCGGGTGGCGGCGGGGATGCGCTCTTCGGCCCGGCCGCCGAACCTGACGGCGGCGTCCTTCAGGGCGCGAACGGCGATCTTCTCGTCGAGCTCCCCGCGACGGCAGGACCGCTCGCAGGGGTGGAAGCAGACGACCCCGCAGATCGACGGCAGGGGCAGCTTCTCGCGCACGACCAGGTAGGCGTCCTCGAAGTTGCCCTGGCTCACGAGCCGGACGTAGCGGTGGGCCTCGACCCCGACGGGGCACAGGTGCGTGCACGGGGCGGCCACGAGGCCGGGGCACATGCCGGCCCGGCAGTGCTTCCGGTCGATGTGCTCCTCGTACTCCGCCCGGAAGTACTGGAGCGTCGTGAGGACGGGATTGGGGGCCGTCTGGCCGAGGCCGCACAGCGAGGTTGCCTTGATGGTTCGCCCCAGCCGTTCGAGCAGGGGAAGGTCCTCGGGCCGGCCCGTGCCGGTGCAGATCCGCTCGAGGATCTCCAGCATGCGCCCGGTGCCCTCCCGGCACGGGGTGCACTGGCCGCACGACTCGTCCTGGGTGAAGCTGAGGAAGTAGCGGGCTAGGTCCACCATGCAGGTGCTCTCGTCCATGATGACCAGGCCGCCGGAACCCATGATCGACCCGGCCGCCTTCAGCTGCTCGTAGTCGATGGGCAGGTCGAGGAGGTGGGCGGGGAGGCAGCCGCCCGACGGGCCGCCGGTCTGGGCGGCCTTGAACTTCCCGCCGCCCGGGATGCCTCC
>JAZDPM010000158.1:0-2205 GCA_043797725.1 Chloroflexota bacterium | reverse complement strand
GCCGATTCCGAGGAGCCCGATGCCCGCTCTCGACCCCGCCCTCCTTCGACCACAGTTCCCCGCGCTCTCGGCCCGGCAGGACGGGCGCCCGGTGGTCTTCCTCGACGGGCCCGGCGGGACGCAGGTGCCCCAGCGCGTCATCGACGCCGTGGCGGACTACTACCGCCATTCGAACGCGAACATGCACGGCGCCTTCGCCACGAGCCTCCGCAGCGACGCGATCCTCGAAGAGGCGCATGCGGCGCTCGCCGACCTGCTCGGCGCCGCCTCGCCCGCGGAGGTGAAGCTCGGCCAGAACATGACCTCGCTCACCTTCGCCCTCTCGCGCTCCATCGCCCGCGTCCTGCGCCCCAGCGACGAGGTCGTGATCTCGCGGCTGGACCACGAGGCGAACCGGGGGCCGTGGATCGCGGCCGCGGCCGACGCTGGGGCCACGGTCCGCGAGATCCCGTTCGACACGGCCACGTGCACGCTGGACCTGGGGTCGCTGGACGCGGTCCTCTCGGAGCGGACGCGGCTGGTCGCCGTCGGCTGGGCCTCCAACGCGGTGGGCACGGTCAACCCGGTGGCCGAGATCGTCCGCCGGGCGCACGCCGTCGGGGCGTGGACGTTCGTCGACGCAGTCCACTACGCCCCGCACGGGCCGCTCGACGTCGTCGGGCTGGGATCGGACTTCCTGGCCTGCTCCGCCTACAAGTTCTTCGGACCGCATGTCGGGATCCTGTGGGGGCGGGCGGAGCTGCTGGACACCCTGCCGGCCTACAAGGTCCGGCCCGCCGTGGATCGCTGGGAGACCGGCACGCAGAACCACGAGGGGATTGCGGGGACGCTCGGCGCGGTGGAGTACCTCGCCGACGTTGGCGAGCGGTTTGGTGCCGTCGAGGCAGGCCCGGGTGGGGAGGTCGGGGCGGGCTCGTCACGACGCCGCCGGCTGGTGGCCGGCATGCGGGCGATCGAGGCCTACGAGCGCAAGCTGTCGGCCCGGGTGCTGACGGGGCTCGCGGCGATCCCCGGGCTGACGGTCCACGGCCTGGCTGACCCCGCCCGCGTGGCCGAGCGAACGCCGACCTTTGCGGTGACGCTGGCCGGCTGGACGCCGCGCGGCCTGGCCCAGGCGCTTGCCGCGGCGGGGATCTACGCGTGGGACGGCGACTTCTACGCCACGACGCTGGTCGAGGACTTGGGGTTGGGGGCGTCGGGGGGCGTCGTCCGGCTCGGCCTGGTCCACTACACGACGTTCGACGAGGTCGAGCGGCTCCTGGCGACGCTCGGCGCGCTCGCGTCCCGCCCGGGCCCGGGGGCCTGAACGCGCGCCCGGGAGCCTGAGCGTCCGTCCGGGCCCGGGAGCCCGCTCGCTCTCGACTAGATGCGCCCGGCCGCCTGGGCCAGGCCGCGGCTGAGCGCCGCGTGGACGGGCTCCGACGGCCAGCCGAGGTAGCGTGCGGCCTCGTCGACGAGATGCTGCGGAGCATGGCGACGCGGGTCGTGCCCGGAGTCGCGCAGCTCGGGCCACGCGCGACGGGCGGTCTCGGCCAGGAAGGCGACCTCCGTCAGCTGGTTCTCGACGAAGTCGCGCGAGACGGGCTCGCCGTGGCCGGGCACCACCACACCGTCGGCCAGGTCGAGCAGCATCCCCAGCGTCGCCGGCCAGTCGAGGGGGAAGGAGTCCTCGAAGCCGGGCGGCGCCCCGTGCTCGACGAGGTCGCCGGCGAAGAGGATGCCGGTGTCCGGCGAGCGGACCACGATGTCGTGATCGGTGTGACCCCGCCCCAGGTGGCGGAGCTCCACGACGCGGCCGCCGAGGTCGAGATCCACGGCATCCTCGAAGGTCCGGTCGGGCGGGTCGAGGGGCGTCGCCTTCAGCTCGTCGGCGAGGTCGGGGACCCATCGCACGACGTTGTCGCGCTGCGCGGGGCCATGCAGTCGCAGCGCGTCGGCGCAGCCCGCGTGGGACCAGATCTCGCACGGCCGGAAGGCCGCGTTCCCGAAGGCGTGGTCGAAGTGGACGTGGGTGTTGGCGACGACCCAGGGAAGGCGCGTCAGCTGGCGCAGGTCCTGGATCAGCTCGCGGGCCTGGAGGCTGGTCGCGCGCGTGTCGATCACGAGCGCCCGCTCGCGCCCCAGGATCGCGCCGATTGTCTGGTCCAGGAACGGGTACCGGCGGACGAAGACGCCGGCTCCAACCTCGTGCCAGGGGTGCATGGG
>JAZDPM010000187.1:0-4828 GCA_043797725.1 Chloroflexota bacterium | reverse complement strand
GCGGGCGCGCCGGGGTGGCGCGGGCGCGCCGGCGGTGCCTCAGGCGGCCGCGGCCGATGTGCCCGGGGCCTCGGGGATGCGGCCTTCGCCGCGCGGCTTCGGCGACAGGACGTAGGCGATCGATCCCAGGACGATCACGGAGAAGACGCTGATGACGCGGTCCAGGAGGGCAATCGCGGTGGCCTCGGCCAGCGGGACGTTGTAGACGAGGGTCAGCACCCCCACGATCCCGGCCTCGACGATCCCCAGGCCGGCGGGGCTGAACGGAACGGCGGTGAGGAGCGACCCGATGAGGGCGACGAAGACGGCGCCCGACAGGCCCAGCGAGACCTCCGGGAAGCCGAGGCCGGAGACGACGAACCAGAGCCGCAGCGACTCGGTCCCCCAGACCAGGCCGGTGACGAGCAGGAGGCGCGGCAGCGCGCGCCAGCCGATCGCGCCGAAGACTCCCTCCTCGAAGCGCACGTAGAGCTCCAGGATCGTCTGCTTGCGGGGCAGCGGGAGCACGGCCAGGAAGCGGGCCCCGACGTTGCGCAGGAACAGCAGCCCGACGGCCAGGACCACCATCACGCCGACGCCGATCCCGACGACGACCTGGATCTCCGGGGGCAGGCCGCCCCGGAAGCTCCAGAAGCCGGCCGCGAGGCCCAGGAGCACGATCGCGAAGAGATCGAGGATCCGCTCCATGAAGACGGTGCCGAACGTCCGCGACAGCGAGGCGACGCTGTTGATCTTGAGCAGGTAGGCCCGGTAGACGTCGCCGAGCTTGGCCGGGACGATGCAGTTCACGAGCCACGACAGGAAGATGATCTCCGTGGCGTCCTTCGTCGGGCAGTGGAAGCCGGTGCCCCGCAGGAGCAGCGCCCAGCGGTAGCCGCGGAGGGGGAAGCCCAGGTAGTAGACCGCGAAGGCCGCCAGGACGAGGAGCGGGTTCGCCGCCAGGATCAGCGCGGGGACACGCTCCAGCTGCTTCCCGTTGAGGGCGACGAAGATGACGATGATGGCCAGCGGGACCGCGATCGAGATGATCGTCCGCGGCTGGCGCAGGCGCCGGCCCAGCGAGACCTGCTCGGGCGTGACCTCGCGCTCGGGCGCCGGGGCGCGGGGCTCGGGCGCCGGGACGAGGGGCTCGGGCGCCGGGACGAGGGGCTCGCTCACCGGGCCCCCTTCCGGATGCGACCGTTCCCGCGGGCCCGTTGCACGAGCTTCGCGATGGGCGTGATCGCCCGGGCGTAGTAGGTGGCCCGGCCGGGCACCAGCCGCGCCGTGGAGAGGGCCGCCCGGAGCCCGGCCGGGGTGGAGGGGTCGCCCTCGAGGCGGGTCGCGGCGACGCCGACCTCCAGGAGAGAGTGGGCGTCGGAGACGGCCACGCCGGGGATCCCGGCGCTCCTGGCAAGCTCCGCGGCCCGCTCGTTCCCGCCCCGGAAGACCACCCGGGCGTTGAAGGTCTCCACCCAGTCCACGAGGCCGACGAGCGCGCGGATCTCGTCCTCGGCCTTCCCGACGGAGCCCCGGTACCTGTCGAACGGATGCGGGATCCCCACGAGACCGCCCTGCGCGCGGGCACGGGCGATCGTCTCGGCGGGCGAGAGGCCCGGCGGGATCGCCTCTTCCAGGAAGAGGCAGACCAGGTCGCCCGCTGCCGTCTTCACCTCCTCCCCGACGACCACGGTGATCCCGGGCAGGGCCGCATCGCGCGCCCGCAGCGCGCCGTCGATCCGGTCGTGGTCGGTGATCGCGAGGTGGGTGATCCCGCGGGCGCGCGCCGCCCGGACGACCTTGAGCGGGTCCGCCAGGGAGTCGAAGCTCGCGCTCGTGTGGCAGTGGAGATCCATGAACGCGACGCCCGGCGGCGCACCGAAGCCCCCGCCGTCGTCCATCGGCCCGGTCAGACCTGCTGGACCAGGGACTTCTTGAAGAAGTCGAAGTGCTCCAGGGCGAGGCCGGTGCCGAGGGCCACGCAGTGGAGCGGGTTCTCGGCCACGTGGCAGGGGACGCCGGTCACCTGGGTGAGCAGGCGGTCGATGTTGCGCAGCAGGGAGCCGCCGCCCGACATGACCATCCCCTTGTCGATGATGTCCGAGGAGAGCTCCGGCGGAGTCTGCTCCAGCACCCCGCGGACTGCCGCCACCAGCTGCTGGAGGGGCATCTCGATCGCCTCCATCACCTCGGACGAGGTGATGGGAATCGTGCGCGGCAGGCCGGCGATCAGGTCGCGGCCGCGGACCTCCATCTGCAGCTCGCGCTCGAGCGGGAGGGCCGTTCCGATCTGGATCTTGACCTCCTCGGCCGTGCGGTCGCCCACCATCAGGTTGTACTTCTTGCGGATGTAGCTGGCGATCGCGTCGTCGAAGCGGTTGCCGCCCACGCGGAGGCTGTTGCTGACGACGATCCCGCCCAGGGCAATCACCGCGATCTCGCTCGTGCCGCCCCCGATGTCGATGATGAGGTTGCCCGACGGCCCGCTGATCGGGACGTTGGCCCCGATCGCGGCGGCCAGCGGCTCCTCGATGAGGAACGCCTCGCGGGCGCCCGCCTTGAGGGCCGCGTCGCGGACGGCCCGCTTCTCCACCGACGTCACGCCGGCCGGGACGCTGATCATCACCTCGGGACGGCTCAGGGAGAAGGTTCCCTTCCGCGCCTGTCCGATGAAGTAGCGGAGCATCGCCTCGGTGATGACGTAGTCGGCGATGACGCCGTCCTTCATCGGGCGGACGGCCTGGATGTTGCCGGGGGTCCTGCCGATCATCTGGCGGGCCTCCTCGCCCACCGCGATGATCCGGTTGTCCTCGCTCACCGCGACGACGGACGGTTCCTGGATGACGATGCCGCGGCCCTTGACGTACACGATGACGTTGGCCGTGCCGAGGTCGATGCCGATCTTCATGAAGGCGTGCTGCTCACCTGCTCGGGGAGGCGCTCAATCCGGGCGCCAAGGTCGTTGAACTTGCGGTCGATGTTCTCATAGCCGCGCTGGACGTGGTGCGCACCGTGAATCGTGGAGATCCCGTCCGCCGCGAGGGCGCCCAGGATGAGCGACGCGCCGGCCCGCAGGTCGCTGATGTCGACCTCCGTGCCGCGCAGCCGGGCCGGGCCGGTGATCTCGGCGTGGTGGGCGTCGAGGATGGCCACGGCGGCGCCCATCTTGCGCAGCTCGGCGAGCCATTCCAGGCGGTCCTCGTAGATCGTCTCGTGGAGGCGGCTCGTGCCGGCGCAGCGGGTCATCAGGACGCTCGTCGGGGACTGGAGGTCGGTGGCGAAACCCGGGTAGGGCCCCGTCTCCACGTCGATGGGCCGGTAGGCCCTGGTCCCGGGCGGCGCGCCCTCCACCTCGATCGTGTCCCGGCCGCAGGCGACCTGGACGCCCATCCGCCCCACGGCCTCGACGAACGAGCCGAGGAATGCGCAGGGCGCCCCCTCGAGCGTGATCCGCCCGCCCGCGACGGCCGCAGCCACGACGAACGTGCCGGCCTCGATCCGGTCGGGGATCACGTTGTGCTCGGCGCCGCGCAGTCGCCGCTGCCCCTCCACGACGATGGTGTCGGGGGCCGTGCGCTCGACGGCGGCGCCCATCTTCTGCAGGAAGGCGACGAGGTCGTCGACCTCGGGCTCCTGGGCCGCCGGCCGGATCACCGTCCGGCCCTCGGCGAGCGTGGCCGCCAGCATCGCGTTCTCGGTGCCCATGACGGAGACGAACGGGAACGTCACCTCGCCGCCGCGCAGCCGGCCGGGCGACTTGGCGAGGTAGTAGCCGTTGCGGTACTCGATCTCGGCACCCAGGGCCCGCATGGCATCGACGTGGAGGTTGACCGGCCGCCGGCCGATCCGGTCGCCCCCGGGGTTGCTGATGATCACCCGGCCGAAGCGCGCCAGGAGCGGGCCCAGGAGGATGAAGCTGGCCCGCATCTTCGCGGCGGCCTCCAGGGGCACGAAGAGCCAGTCGACGTCGCCCGCGGCCACCTCGTAGGCACCGTGCGCCGGGTGCTCCACGACCACGCCCAGGTCGGTGAGCGTCTCGGCCATCACCCGGACGTCCTCGATCTCCGGCACGTTCGTGAGCCGGCAGCGCTCGCCGGTCAGGACGGCCGCCGCCAGCAGCTTGAGGGCGGCGTTCTTGGCACCGCTGATCCGGACCGTGCCGGCCAGTGGCCGGCCGCCCTCCACCCGGAAGACCTCCCGGGTGACCGGCGCCGGCGTGTACTCCCAGTGGAACGGGCGGGCGTCCGCCATTGCCGTCGTCCCGAGGCCGCTTCGGCGCTAGCCGCGCCGGCGCGGCCCCTCCCGGTGACGACGCTCGGCAACGCGGATCCGGACGAGGGCGGCCTGCAGGGCGGCCCGGGCCTGGGCGAAGTCGGCCGACTCCACGAACCCGGCCTCGAGGGCCCGTTCGGCCTCGCGGCGAGCCTCCTGGGCCCGCTCGATGTCGATCTCGGCCGCCAGGTCGGCGGTCTCCGCCATCACCACGACCTTGTCCGGGCGGACCTGGACGAAGCCGCCGACGATCGCGAAGGACTCCTCCGTGGCGCCCTTGCGAATGCGGAGCTCGCCCGCCCCCAGCAGGGAGATGAGCGGGGCGTGGTGGGGAAGGATGCCCAGCTCGCCCTCGCTCCCGGGCAGGACGACCGCGTCGACCTCGTCGCTGTACGCCCGCTTCTCCGGGGTCACGATCTCGAGCCGAATGGGCATCTCGCGCTCCTAGCCGGCCAGGCGCTCGGCGTTCGCCCGCACGTCGTCGAGCGTGCCGGCGAGGAAGAAGGCCTGCTCCGGGAGGGCATCGGTCTTGCCCTCCAGGATCTCCTTGAAGGACGCCACGGTATCGCGGATCGGG
>JAZDPM010000181.1:0-2399 GCA_043797725.1 Chloroflexota bacterium | reverse complement strand
ACGCCGCGAACGCTCGTCCTGACGGTCGAACCAGACCCTGCGCCGATCGTGGCCGCCATCGTCGCGACCGCGACCGCGACCACGACGCAACGCTTCCCGAAGATCGCCGCTCGCCTTGCGGCGGGCCGCCTCGAACGGCCGGCCGGCCGGCGCGACCAGAGCGCCGACTTCGATGCCCTGGCGATCGACGGCGCGACCGCCGCACGGCGCGGCACGATCAGTTCGCCGACGCGGCTCCGAACCGGCCGGCGCGCCGTTGACCTGCCCACCGGCCCGTGAGCTGGTTCGACGAGCCGGCCCGCTACTACAACGCCGATCGCCCCGTCGATTGGTCGTTGGGCGATCTTGTCGTCGCCCCGCAAGCGGTTCTGTGGGCCGGCGAGGTCGCCGACGCGCTCGTGGCCTCACCGGGCTTCGGCGTGCGCGTTCGCCGGGCGTTGTGGCGAGCCACGCCTGACGTGATCGGCGTCTCCGCGGAGGGCGGGTGGGGCCTGGGCATGATCGTTCTCGACGACTGCGCCATCGATCGCGACTTCAACCGAGAGGTGAACCGTCGCGAGCGCGCCTTGCGGGCAGGCGGCCTCGGGCAGGAGGAGGCGCACGGTCAGGCGGAGGCCGAGGCGAGGGCAATCGAAGACCTCGATCCGACGCTCGTCGTGGCTTCTGTGCGCCCGTACGGTGACTTCGAGGCGGCTCGCCATGACGCGCTCCGCCAGGCCGAGACATTCGGCTACTTCCCGGTGCTCGGAACGAATGAAGTCGACGACGGCGTCGTCGACTTCAACCTCCTGACGACCGTCGACCGGCGGGCGCTCATCGGGCGTGCCGCCTCGCTCTCGGAGATCGCACGCAACGCGCTTCGCTCGAAGCTGGCCGAGTTCACGGCCCTCCGGGCTCGCTCGACCGAGACCGCCATCGAGGCTGCGGTCGGACGACTGATCACCGGCGCCCAGGCCTACCGCGAGCGACGCGGCAAGCGCGAGACGCTGGTCGTCCGGCTCGAGCTGGACCACGGCGCAGAGGTTCTCGTCCTTGAGGGTCGTTGATCTCTCCGACATCGCGTCCTCGAGCAGCGCCTCGAAGTCGAAGCGCCGCCGGAAACCGGCCGATCCGGCCCGAACCTGGGCGCGATCGCTCGACCGGCGCCGCCCCGGCCTCGTCCCGTTCGTGCTGACGGAGCTGGCGGCGCTCTACGGGACCCCCCGCCGGGATACCCGCCTGGACCCGGTCTCGGAGCTGGTCCTGACGATCCTCTCCCAGAACACCGCCGACGTGAACTCCGAGCGGGCCTTCGAAGCGCTTCGGTCCGCCTACCCGGCCGACGGCCCCGTCACCGTCCACCGGGTGACGGCGCCCGACGGCACCGAGGCCCCGCCCGAGGGCTGGGGCGGCCGCGGGCTCGACGCCGGTGCCGCGCCCGGCTGGGATGCCCTGGAGCACGCCCCGCTCGACGAGCTCATGGAGGTGATCCGGCCGGGCGGACTCGCCGCGCAGAAGGCGCCCCGCATCCAGGCCGCCCTGCGCCACCTCCGCGACGCCACGGGCGGCTACGATCTCGGCCTTCTCGCGGCGATGGAGCCGCGCGCCGCCCGCGACTGGCTGACCCAGGTCCCGGGGATCGGGAAGAAGACCGCCTCGATCGTCCTCCTCTTCTGCTTCGGACAGCCGCTCATGCCGGTGGACACGCACGTGGAGCGGGTGAGCCGCCGGATCGGCCTCGTGCCGCCCAAGGCCGGGCCCGACGAGCAGCACGAGGTCTACTGGCACCTCCTCGCGCCGGAGGACGTCCGCCCGGCCCACGTCCTGCTGATCCGGCACGGCCGGAAGACGTGCGACGCGCGCCGGCCCGCCTGCGACCGCTGCCCGCTCGCGCCCCGCTGCCGGTACCTCGACCCGAGGGCGCCGTAGGCAGGCACCAGAGCGGCGGCGCTTGGCCGCGCCGACGCCGGCCGGTGCCGCGCCGCCGCGGTGGAGGTCGGCGGCGGCACCGGGTCCGTGCCGCGCCGACGCCGGCCGGTGCCGCGCGGCCGCGTGACTCCCAGTCACATTCCGCGGACAGGCGAGCCCCCAGGGCGCACCCGCGACCTGGGGCCGTCGGCTCTTGAGAAGAATGCCGGCTCAGGAGTGTCCCTCGGGCGGGTCGGCCACCGTGTTTCCCCGCACGCGCCGACTGCCGGCGGGGCAATCGGCTCCGCCCTGGCCTCCGGGCAGGCGCTTGGCCGAGGCCGCGACTGGCCCTTGGCACCATCGTTCCCCCGGATATGTGACTGTCAGTCACACGCGGCTGCAGGTGCCGCGACTCGAAGGCGCCGTAGACGCGGCCGCGGTGATGCACACTTCGTCCATGAAGCGTGCGAACGGCTCCCCTGTCGGCGACCGGAGCCAGGACGCGATCGGTC
>JAZDPM010000169.1:0-4404 GCA_043797725.1 Chloroflexota bacterium | reverse complement strand
ATCAGGCCTCCCTCGACGCCAAGATCGACGAGGCGCTGGAACGACTCCTGGAGGGATCCGGGGTCGGCTGGACGGCGGACGTGAAGCCGTGGCTGGGCGGCGAGATCGGGGTCGCGATCACCTCCGCGGCCTTTGACCTTGGCGGGACGTCGCTCGAAAACCTGGGCGCCGGGAGGGAGGCGGTCGCCGACGGCGTCGTGCTCCTCGCGGCCGTCAAGGACGGCCCCGCGGCGATGGCGTGGGTGACGAAACAGGTGGGCGGCACGCCCGCGACCGAGAGCTACGCCGGCGGCGAGATCACGGTCGTCTCCGGCGTCCCGGGCGGGACGGTGGCCTTCGCCGTTCGCGGGAGCGTGATGGTCCTGGGGCCGGTGAAGGCGGTCAAGGCATCGCTCGACACCGGCGGATCCAGCCCGGTCGCCACGACTGAATCGTTCATCGCGGCGCGCCAGACCGCCCCGAGCGCCTACCTCGGCTTCGGCTACCTCGACACCAAGGCCTTCGTCGACGCGGCCCTCGCCGCGGCCGGGGACCAGGCCGGCCTGCCGGCAGGCTGTCTCGACCTCGTGGTCGAGAAGATCCCCGCCTGGGCGGCCGGCTCGGCGCGCGCCGAGGACGACGCCCTGGTCTTCACGACCACCATCAAGACGACCGGCGCGGCCTCGACGATGAAGGAGAGCGCCAGCTCCATCGCGTCGCACCTGCCCGCCTCGACGGTGGCGGTGATCGACGTGCGCGACCTCGGACCGCGCCTCGTGGCCGCCATCGACTCGCTCAAGACGACGCTGGCCTGCGATCCGTCTGCCGCCGAGGCAATGACCCAGGTGGAGCAGGCGCTGGCGGCCGTCGGCGGCGCCGAGGCGCTCATCGGCTGGGTCGGCGACACCGCCGTCGCCGTGACCGTGGATCGCACCTCGTTCGGCGGGGGCCTGGCCGCGACCGTGACCGACGAGGCGAAGGCCGGCCGTGCCTTCGACCAGTTCAAGATGCTCCTCGCCCTGGGCAGCAGCGGGGCGGGCCTCACGTCCCGGCAGGAGGCCTACGGCGCCGGCACGCTGCTCGTGGTCACCATCCCGGCGGATGCGGTCGGCGCCGCGATCCCCGAGATCGCCGCGACGGTCCAGGGCGGCGTCTTCGCCCTCGGGACGATTGACTTCGTCAAGGCCGTGGTCGACACGAGCGCGGCCGGATCGCTCGCGAAGGACCCGGTCTACGAGCGGGCCATCACCCTCGCCGGTGGCGACGGGACCGTTGACGTCTTCATCGACATCGCGGGGATCCGCGCCGGCGTGGAGGCGATGCTCCCCGACGAGGCGAGGACCCAGTACGAGACCGAGATCAAGCCTTTCCTCGTGCCGCTCGAGGCGTTCGCCTTGGTGGCCGAGGCTCCCGGCGCGACGACCGTGTTGCGCGCCGTCATCACGTTCACGAAGTAGGAGGAACCCGCACCCAGATGGCAGCACGCATTCGCCTCACCCGCGTCGGCGCGACGAAGCAGCCGACCTACCGCGTCGTCGTCGCGGACAGCCGCAAGCCGCGCGACGGCCGCGCCATCGAGATCCTCGGGCACTACAACCCGCGGACCGAGCCGGTCGAGTTCTCGGTCGACGTCGAGAAGACGAAGGCCTGGCTCGCCAAGGGCGCGCTGCCGACGGACACCGTCGAGCGGCTGCTGCGGAACGCCGGCGTCCTGCCGGCCGCGAAGTAGGAGCCCGCCATGGCCGCCCCCCAGCTCGTCGAGTACGTCGCCAAGTCGCTCGTCGACCACCCGGAACAGGTCGAGGTCACCGTCAGCCAGGAGGCCGGGGCCACCGTCATCGAGCTCCGTGTCGCCGAGGACGACATGGGCAAGGTGATCGGGCGCAACGGCAGCGTCGCCAAGGCCCTCCGGACGCTCCTCAAGGTCGTGTCCGCCCGCGACGGCGAGCAGTTCCAGCTGGAGATCGTCTGATCGACGCCGAGGGCGCTCCGGCCGGCCGGCTCGTCGTCGCCCTGGTCCGGGGCCTCCACGGCATCCGCGGCGCCGTGCGGATCGAGGTCCTCACCGATCGGCCCGAGGAGCGCTTCGTCGTGGGCGCGCGCCTCCATCCCGAGGGATCCGGGAGCGCGCTCACGATCGTCGAGGCGCGTCCCGCGAACCCGGGCTGGATCCTCCGCTTCGGCGAGGTGCCCACGCGCGAGGCGGCCGAGCATCTCCGGCTGGGCTACCTCGAGGTGGAGGCCGGACCCGGGGACGCTCTTCCGCGCGGCGCGTACTACTGGCACGAGATCATCGGCGTCGCGGTTCGCGATCCCGACGGTGCCGAGCTGGGCACCGTGCGCGACGTCTACCGGGCCGGCGGAGCCGACGTGCTCGAGGTCGTCGGCGGGCCCCGCGGCGACTTCGACCTGCCGCTCATCCGGCCCTTCGTCCGGATCCTTGCGCCGCGACGCGGCGAGATCGTCGTCGACCCCGAGGCGCTCGACCTCCCGCCGCCCGACCGGATCCGGCCGCCGGCGCCGGTGCGACCGCCGCGACCTCGACGGGCAACGCGCCGGCGTCCGGCGGTGCCTGCCGCCACGCCGCCCGTTCCGGCCGACCCGGACGCATCCGCCGACCAGCCACCCTCCGAGGGCTGACCGGTGGCTCTCGAGATCGAGATCGTCACCCTCTTCCCGGAGATGGTCGCGGGCCCGCTCGCGGCCAGCATCCCCGCCCGGATTCAGGAGCAGGGGCTCGCCACGGTTCGCATCCACGACCTGCGAACCTGGGGCCTGGGCCGCCACAGGAGCGTCGACGACGCGCCCTACGGCGGCGGGGCCGGAATGATCCTCCGCCCGGAGCCGGTCGCGGGCGCCCTGGCTGCGCTGTGCCGGCCCGACTCGCTGGTCATCCTGCTCGATCCCGCCGGCGAGCCGTTCCGCCAGGCTCGTGCCGAGCGGCTGGCCGAGGCGACCCACCTCGTCTTCCTGTGCCCGCGCTATGAAGGCGTCGACGAGCGGATCCGGTCACTGGTCGACATCGAGCTCTCGATCGGGGACTACGTCCTGACCGGCGGCGAGCTGGCGGCTCTCGTCGTGGTCGATGCGATCCTCCGCCTCCTCCCGGGCGCGATCGAGGCGACCTCGCTGGAGGACGAGTCGTTCGCCCGGGGGCTCCTGGAGTACCCGCAGTACACCCGGCCCGCCGTCTTCGACGGGCGCGGCGTGCCGGACGTCCTGGCCTCGGGCGACCACGGCGCGGTGCGCCGCTGGCGGCTTCGCGCGTCGATCCAGCGGACGGTCGAGCGCCGCCCCGACCTCCTCGCGCAGCGCGCCTGGAGCCCGGAGGAGGAGCGCCTCCTCGCCGGCATCCGCGAGGAGCTCGGCAGTGGTGAGCCGGAGGCGGACGCGGCGCGGCCCGACGGGGCCGCCTGACCATCGCGGACGCCGTGCTATACTCCGCCGTCGGTCGCGCTCCCGCGGCCCTCTCATCACGCCCTCGACGCGGCACGCGGAACCACCCGGCCGCTCCCAGAGAACGCAGGGGACTCCCGTGAACGTGCTCGACGAGATCGTCAAGGACCAGCTTCGCACCGACATCCCGGAGCTCGCGCCCGGCGACACCGTGAAGGTGGCCGCCAAGGTCGTCGAGGGCACGCGGGAGCGGATCCAGGTGTTCGAGGGGACGATCCTGCGCCTCACGGGCGGTGGGATCACGCGCTCCCTGACGGTGCGCCGCATCGCCTCGGGTGTCGGCGTCGAGCGCACCTTCAAGATCAACAGCCCGCGCATCGAGAAGATCGAAGTCGTGCGCCACGGTGTTGCCCGCCGCGCGAAGCTCTACTTCCTGCGCAAGCGCGTGGGCAAGGCCGCCACGCTGCGCGAGCGGCGCACGAGCTAGCCGCGCCGCGGGCACGCCCGCCCGCGCTCCATTCCTCGAGCGGCCCGGCGACCCCGTCATCCGACGGGGTCGCACCGATTCCCGGTACCCTTGCCCGCGATGGCCCCCACCGTCCCGACGCTTCGCCGCGAGCGCGCCCTGTGGCGTGCCGGCGCCGCCCGCGTGGCCGGCGTGGACGAGGTCGGCGTGGCCCCGGCGTGTGGCCCGGTCGTCGCGGCGGCCGTGATCATCCGCCCCAACGCACACCGGATCCCGGGCGTCCGCGACTCCAAGACCCTCTCCGCCGCGCAGCGGGAGGCGCTCGCCCCCGAGGTGCGCCGGCGTGCCCTCGCGGTGGGCGTCGGGGCGGCGTCGGTCGCGGAGATCGACCGCCTCAACATCTACCACGCGACCCACCTGGCGATGCGCCGCGCCCTCGCCCGGCTCGGCGGCCACGACCATGTCCTCGTCGACGGGCTGGCGATCGCGGGATTCGAGGAAGCCGTGGGGCCGTACGACGCGATCGTCGCCGGCGACACCCTCGTCTACTCGATCGCCTGCGC
>JAZDPM010000164.1:0-3472 GCA_043797725.1 Chloroflexota bacterium | reverse complement strand
ACGACCCTCGGCGGACAGGCGGTCGCCGACGCGGCGCGGCGGCTGCGGGCCGCCCTGGACGCCCTCCATCCGGGCGGGCTGCCGCAGGACCTTGCCGGGCACGAGTTCGGCGGCGAGTTCGTCGTCGACTGGACCACGCCGATCGGACCGGGGATCGAGGATCCGGTGACCCACCTCGGCTACGGCTGGGCGACCCAGGTCGTCATCCTCGACGACGCCGGCCGCCTGGCGCGGGTGGTCGCAGCCCACGACGTGGGCCGGGCGATGAACCCGACCCTCCTCGAGGGCCAGGTGGAGGGCGGCGTCCACATGGGCCTGGGGCTGGCGCTCAGCGAGGCGTTCGTCACCGAGGGCTCCGTGCCCGTCACCGCCACCCTGAAATCGCTGGGGATCCTGCCGGCGGCCTCCATGCCCCCGGTCGACGTGATCATCGTGGAGGAGACCCAGCCGGAGGGCCCCTACGGCGCGAAGGGCGCCGGCGAGGCAGTCCTCGTGCCCACGCCGGCGGCCGTCGCCGGTGCGCTCCACGCGTTCGACGGCCGCTGGCGGACGGCGCTCCCGATGCGGGATTCGGCCGCGGCGCGGGCCGCGCTTCCCCGCCTCGACCGGGTGCCGGGTGCCGGCGATGCCCCGCCGCGGGCCACCGCGGCCCCTCACGCCTTCCCGCGCCGCGCCGGGGCGGACACCTGAGTGGGCACCACCCCGACCGCATGGCTGCCGCCCGAGGTCGGCCGTGGAGACGGAGCCGCCGCGGACGGCACCTGGCGGTCGCCGGGCTATCGCTCGTCGCGGATGCGGGGGATGGCGGCGATCGCCCTGCTGGCGGCCGCCGCGGGGAGCAACGCCCTCGGCGTGGCAGTCGAGATCCAGGGCCTGGGCCTGGTGGATGCGGCCGAGGCGGGGACGCTCAAGAGTGCCGCCGCGAACGCATTCGACAGCCTGAGGGCGGGGGTCGGGCTGGTCCAGGTGGCTCTCTACCTCGCCTCGGCCGTGGCCGTCCTGGCGTGGCTGTCGCGGATCGTGGAGAACGTGCCCCCGTTGACGGGGCGCACGCCCCGGCGCAGCCCGAGAGAGGCGATCGGCTGGTGGTTCGTCCCCTTCGCCAACTTCGTCGTGCCGTACCGGATCGTGTCGGACGCCGTCCGCCGTCTCCGCACGGGCGGCGGCGATTCGACGGAATCCCTCCTCCTGCCCTGGTGGACCCTGTGGCTGGCGGGAAGCCTGGTGGGCAACCTGGTGGTGCGGCTGCCGACGGACACGCTCGGCGATGTCCGGACCGTCTTCATCCTCAACGCCCTGAGCGCCGGCGCAACCGCGGTTGCCGGCGCCCTCCTGGTCCTCATCGTGCGCGGCGTCGAGCGGCGGTCCGGCGTCCGCGCGCGCGCCCTGGGCATCGGCCACGATCCCCGTCCAGCCTGGCCGCAGGCGCCGCCGGCGACCCCGGCCGGGCCGACGCCACCTGCCCCGGACGACTCCGGATGGCCCACGTGATGTCGGCGATCACCCCCGGCCTCGTGTGCGCCCACCATCACCTCTACTCCGCGCTCGCCCGGGGGATGCCCGCACCGCCGAAGGTCACCACCAGCTTCGCGGAGATCCTGGAGCAGGTCTGGTGGCGCCTCGACGCTGCCCTTGACCTGGAGATGATCCGCTGGTCGGCGATGCTCGGCGCCCTCGAAGCCCTCGAGAACGGCACGACGGCGATAGTCGACCACCACGAATCCCCCAACGCCATCGAGGGCAGCCTGGACGTGATCGCGGAGGCGTGCGCCGAGGTCGGGGTTCGATCGCTGCTCGCCTACGGGATCACCGACCGCCACGGACCCGACGGAGCCCGGCGAGGTCTCGCCGAGAACGATCGCTTCATCAAGGCCGGCGGCCGGGGCCTGGTGGGCATCCATGCCGCCTTCACCTGCTCGGACGAGTCCCTGCGCGCCGCCGCCGGCCTGGCCGAGGACCTGGGGGTCGGGGTCCACGTCCACGTCTGCGAGGGGATCGGCGACGTCGACGCGCCGCGCCGGCTCGCCGGCCTCACCCGGGACGACTGGCTCCTGGCCCACTGCGTCCACCTGCCCACGGATCACAGCCTCCGGGGGACGATCCTCCACAACCCGATGTCGAACCTGAACAACGCCGTGGGGTACGCCAATCCGGCCCGGTTCGCGAACCCCGTGGCCCTCGGCACCGATGGGATCGGCGGCAACGTCCTGGAGGCGTTCCGGCTGGCCTACGTCATGCAGCGCTCGGTCGACGTCACCTGCGGGCCGGACACGGCCTGGTCGTGGCTGGAGACCGGCTGGAACCTGGTGCCCGAGGCGCGCGCGGACGAGGTTGAATGGTCCTACGACCCGATGGACCCGTGGCAGATCGCCTTCACTCCCGGGATCATGCCGCGCCGGGTCACGGTCGGTGGCGAGGTCATCTTCGCCGACGGCCGGCCGACCCGGGTCGACCCGGACGAGATCCGCGCCAGGGCCCGGGAACAGGCTGCTCGCCTGCACGCCCGCCTCTGAATGCCACGCCGTACGCTCGCGAGGGCGAGGCCGGCACGCGTCCTCCACCCGGTTTCCTATCACATGCGCGCCAGGCAAACCATATGCTGGGTCGACCGGCCCGGACGACTCTCGCCGCGACCCTCGGGGGGCCGCATGCCGGCTCTTCGTGCTCGAGACATGCAGCCCGTCCGCGCGAACCGGTCAGCCGGAAGCCCCGTACTCGCGATACGGTTCACCACAGGCGCAATTGATCGGATAGGTCCCCGACCCGCCGGGCCGCGGCCCGCACCCGCACGCTGACGAGGGATCACCCGATGTCCGACCGATTTCATCCCATCTCGATGGAACAGCTCACCGAGTGGGTGTTCACCGAGCTGGAGACGAAGGGCTCCCTCTTCAACGTGCCCCGGTCGGCGTTCTTCGTCCCGCGCCTCGATCACCGCTACCGGCGCCGCGAATACGGAGTGGAGCTCGACACGCCGTTCGGGGTCGCGGCCGGGCCGCACACCCAGATGGCCCAGAACATCATCGCGGCGTGGCTCGTCGGGGCCCGCCTGATCGAGCTCAAGACGGTCCAGACCCTCGACGAGCTGGACGTCAACAAGCCCTGCATCGACGTCACCGACGAGGGCTACAACGTCGAGTGGTCGCAGGAGCTCAAGGTCCACCAGTCCTTCGACGAGTACCTCCGGGCGTGGGTCCTGCTCCCCGCGCTGCACCACCGGCTCGGTTGGCCGGGCGAGCGTCCCGGCATGGTCTTCAACATGAGCGTGGGCTACAACCTCGAGGGGATCCTGAAGCCCAACGCGCAGTGGTACCTCGACACGATGGCCGACGCGTCGGCGTACCTGCCGGCCTACGTCGACATCGTGGCCCGGCACGACCCGACCGTCCGCGAGATCGACATCCCCGCCCGCCTGTCCGACACGGTCACCCTGTCCACGATGCACGGCTGCCCGCCCGAGGAGATCGAGAGG
>JAZDPM010000152.1:0-3578 GCA_043797725.1 Chloroflexota bacterium | reverse complement strand
ATGGCTACGCCCGGGCCACCGGCAAGGTGGGCGTCTGCCTGGGCACCTCGGGCCCGGCCGCCACGAACCTGGTCACCGGGATCGCCACCGCCCAGCTCGACTCGATCCCGATGGTCGCGATCACCGGCAACGTCCCGGCCGCGCTCCTCGGCAAGGACGCCTTCCAGGAGATCGACATCACCGGCATCACCCTGCCGATGACCAAGCACAACTACCTCGTGCGGGACGCGAACGACCTTCCCCGCGTCCTCGCCGAGGCCTTCCACATCGCCCGGACCGGGCGGCCCGGCCCCGTCCACGTCGACATCACCAAGGACGCCCTCCAGCAGGAGACCGACGCGCCGCACCCCACCGACGAGGAGGTCGCCGCCGGCCTGCCCGGCTTCCGGCCCACCCTGGGCGGCCATCCGCGCCAGCTCAAGCTGATCGCCGACGAGATCGCGAAGGCCAAGCGCCCGATCATCTTCGCCGGCCATGGGATCCTCATCGCCAACGCGACCGAGGAGCTGCGGGCGCTCGCCGAGAAGGCGCGCATCCCGGTTGCCTGGACCCTGCTCGGGATCGGCGCCATGGACGAGACCCATCCGCTCGCCTACGGCTACATGGGGATGCACGGCTGGAAGCACGTCAACCGGGCGATCCAGGCCTCCGACCTCATCGTCGCCGTGGGGATGCGCTTCGACGACCGGGTGACCGGCAACGTCCGGACGTACGCGCCGTACGCCCGCATCGTCCACGTCGACATCGACCCGGCCGAGATCGGCAAGAACGTCGCGGTCGACGTCCCCATCGTGGGCGACGCGAAGCGGGTCCTCGGCGGCCTGCTCCCCCTGGTCCACGAGGTGCCGGAGGCTGACCGGGCCGCGTACCTCGCCCAGCTCGCCGAGTGGCGACGGGAATCGGAGGGATCCTCCTGGCACGGCTCCGGGGCGTGGCGCGACGGGCTCCTCTCGGCCGACTTCGTGGTCGCCCAGATCGGGGAGGCGACCGGGCACGACGCGACGATCGTGGCCGACGTCGGGCAGAACCAGATGTGGACGGCGCGCTACGCGGGCTACCGGCGGCCGAACAGCCACCTGAGCTCCGGCGGCCTCGGCACCATGGGCTACGCGGTCCCCGCGGCGATGGGCGCGGCCCTCGGCCGTCCCGACAAGTCGACCTGGGCGATCTGCGGCGACGGCGGCTTCCAGATGACGATCCAGGAGCTGGCCACCCTCGTCCAGGACCGGATCCCGGTCCGGATCGCCCTCCTGGACAACCACAAGCTGGGGATGATCCGGCAGTGGCAGGAGATCTTCTACTCGGGCAACTACCATTCCTCGAACATGTTCGGGCCCGACTACCTGAAGCTGGCCGACGCGTACGGCATCCCGGCCTGGAAGGTCCGGACGCCCGAGGAGGTGCGGCCGGCTGTCGAGGCCGCGAACGCCGTCGATGGTCCGGCGCTCGTCTGGTTCGAGATCGCCGAGGAGCAGAACGTCCTGCCGATCATGCCGGCCGGCAAGGGCCTCTCCGACCTCATCGAGACCTGGGGAGGAGCCGACGAATGAGCCCCGACGGATCCGCCCGGATGCCCGCCCACAGCTCCCCGCCGCCGCGCGCCCTGCCGGGGACCGGCGAGCAGCGCCGCCACGTCCTGGTGGCGATCGTCAACAACCGGCCCGGCGTCCTCAACCGGGTGGCGAGCCTGATGCGCGCCCGGAACTTCAACATCGAGTCGCTCGCCGTCAGCCACCTCGACGATCCGGACATCAGCCGGATGACAATCACCCTGCGCGCGGACGACGTCCTCGTTGAGCAGGCGACGAAGCAACTCTACAAGATCATCGACGTGCTCAAGGTCCAGGACGTCACCGACGAGCCGACCGTCCAGCACGAGCTCGCCCTGGTGAAGGTCCGGGCGACCGACCGGTCGCGCGGGGAGCTGATCTCCATCGTGGAGATGTACAAGGCCCGGATCGTGGACATGGCACCCGAGGCGGTGATCGTGGAGACGGTGGGCACGGAGTCCGAGGTGGACGCGCTCATCGCGCTCCTCCGCGGCTACGGGATCAAGGAGATGGTGCGGACCGGGACCGTCGTGATGTCGCGGGGCGCGCAGTCGATCGAGGAGGCCACGAAGCGATGACGGCGAAGATGTACTACGACGCGGACGCGGACCCGGCGGCCCTCGCCGGCCAGACCGTCGCGATCATCGGCTATGGCAGCCAGGGTCACGCCCACGCCCTCAACCTGCACGACTCCGGGGTGGATGTCGTGGTGGTCGAAACGAGCGAGAAGGGTCGGGCCCTCGCCCACGAGGCCGGACTCCCCGTCGCCGACATCGGCGACGCCATCGACCGCTCGCAGATCGTCGTCCTGCTCGTCCCGGACGTCGTCCAGAAGCGGGTCTACGAGCAGGAGATCGCCCCGCGGCTCCGCCCCGGGCACCTCCTCATGTTCGCCCACGGCTTCAACATCCGGTTCGGGCTTATCGACCCGCCGGCCGGCGTGGACGTCGGGATGGTCGCGCCGAAGGGCCCCGGGCACCTGGTCCGCGCGGTGTACGCCCAGGGCGGCGGCGTGCCCGCGCTCTTTGCCGTCGAGCGCGACGCCTCCGGCACGGCCCGCGCCCGCGTCCTCGCCTACGCGCGGGGCATCGGCGCGACCCGGGCGGGGCTCCTCGAGACGACCTTCAAGGAGGAAACCGAGACCGACCTCTTCGGCGAGCAGAGCGTCCTCTGCGGCGGCACCGCGGCCCTCGTGAAGATGTCCTTCGAGACGCTCGTGGAGGCCGGCTACCAGCCCGAGCTCGCCTACTTCGAGACGATGCACGAGCTGAAGCTCATCGTGGACCTCATGTATCGCGGCGGCCTCAACTTCATGCGCTTCTCCGTCAGCGACACCGCGGAGTACGGGGACTACGTCTCCGGGCCGCGGATCATCGACGAGCGCGTCCGGGCGACGATGCGCCAGGTCCTCGCCGAGATCCAGGACGGCAGCTTCGCCGCCCGCTGGATCGCCGAGAACGAGGCCGGGCGGGCCGAGTTCGAGCGTCTCCGCGCCCAGGACCGCGACCACCAGATCGAGCGTGTCGGCGCGGAGCTCCGCGCCGCGATGCCCTTCCTCGACCCCGTCGTCGTCGAGGTCGGCCAGGCCCAGGCCGCCGCGTCTAGCAGCACAGGAAAGGCAGACTGATGCCGTCGGTACACGCACCCGCCGGCCCGTTCGTCCCCGCGGGCACCGTACGAATCTTCGACACCACCCTCCGCGACGGGGAGCAGGCGCCCGGCGCCGGCCTGACCGCCGCGGAGAAGCTGGAGGTCGCCCGCCAGCTTGTCCGCCTCAAGGTGGACGTCATCGAGGCCGGCTTCCCGGCCGCCTCGCCGGGCGACTGGGAGGCGGTCCACCGGATCGCGAAGGAGACCAGGGGCGTTGCGGTCGCGGCGCTCGCCCGATGCCGTGACGGCGATCCCCAGCGCGCGATCGAGGCCATCAAGGTCGCCGAGCGCCCCCACCTCCACGTCTTCATCGCGACGTCCGACATCCACCTCAAGCACAAGCTGAAGCTGTCGCGCGAGGAGGCCCTCGCGGAGGCG
>JAZDPM010000106.1:0-5263 GCA_043797725.1 Chloroflexota bacterium | reverse complement strand
CCTGTCGTACGCGGTGGGAGCTGGGTGCGCGATCGTCTCCACCCCGTTCGCCTACGCCTCGGAGCTCCTTGACGGCGGTCGGGGCCTGCTCGTGCCGCCCGGCTCGCCCGCGGCATGGGCCGACGCCATCATCGGCCTGCTCGAGAACGCCGAGCTTCGGGCCGCCCTGGGCCGGCGCGCCCACGAGCACAGCCGGGCGATGGTCTGGTCGAGCGTGGCTACCCAGTACCGCGAGCTGTTCGCGCGGGTCGTTGCCGGCGCCCGGCTCCAGGCCAGGCCGCTGGGTTCGCGATTCCTCGGGACCTCCGCTATCGTGGATGGCCGCTGACCGATTCGTCACGGCCCCCGCCTCGTCGCGGAGGACAGGCAGCCGCGGCAACGAGGATCGCGTCGTTGCCCGCACCGGTCCGGACAGGAGCTTGCACATGGCGACATGGGATGCGCGAGGCTGGCTGGCAGGCCTGATGGGCTGCGAGCGGGGTGACCTGGCCGTGCTCAGCACCGATCGCTACGGCGAGCGCGAGACCCAGGTGCGGTACGAGCGAGGCGGCCAGTCCGTGGCGCGCGTGATCGTCACCGGTCCGGTTCGCGACATGGGCGATCGCGAGGGAGGCGGCCACTGGCTTGTCTCCGCCCAGGTTGGCTGGGAGGCGAAGGGCGCCCAGAGCGTCCGCGTCCCCGAGTCCGAGGAGATCGTCTTCTAGCTACGATGTCCGGCGTGACCGACGCCCGCCCCGGGGGTGTCCGCGGCCGGTTCGCCCGGACGCTCCCGATCCTTCCCGTCCTGCTCGCCGAGGCGATCCTGTGGCTCGGCTTCGGCGCGCTCCTGCCGGTCCTGCCGCTGTACATCACGGAGCAGGGGGTCGACACCGCGACGCTGGGCTGGATCGTGGCCGCCTGGCCGGCCGCCCGACTGCTGGGCGAGCCGCTCTTCGGCTGGCTCGCGGATCGCGGGGACAAGCGACTCATGATGCTGGCGGGGCTCGTGGCCACCGCGATCGTGGTCCCGATGCCGCTCGTCCTGACCGGCGTCCCCGCCTTCCTGCTTGCCCGCGCGCTCGCCGGCCTTGCGACCGCCGCCTACGATCCGGCCGCCCGGGCCTACATCCTCGACGCCACGCCTCCCGAGGAGCGCGGCGCGGCGTTCGGCCTCTACAGCTCGGCCCAGATGGGCGGCCTCCTCCTGGGGCCGGCCTTCGGTGGCGTGGGCGCGGCGCTGGGTGGTGGCTACGCGTTTCCCTTCGCCTTCTGCAGCGCAGCCCTTATCGGCGGTGCCGTGCTCCTCGGGCTGACGATCTGCCGCCGCCCGGCGCCCTTGCACCTCGCCGACGAGGCAGCCGCGGCGCTGGCTGTCGCCGGCGCGCCCTCGTCGCTCTGGAACCGGCTCCTCCTGGCGGCCATCATCATCAACGTGGGGAGCTACTTCGCGTCCGGTACGTACGAGGTCATCTGGAGCCTCTGGATGACCCAGCTGGGCGCCGACATCGGCCTCATCGGCCTCACCTTCGCGGCGTTCGGCCTGGGCGTGGTGGTCGTCTCGCCCTTCGCCGGACGGTGGTCGGACCGGCGGGGCCCGGTTCCGCTCATCGTCCTCGGCAGCCTCGGCGCGGCGCTGGCCGGGATCCTCTACCCGGTCCTGGAGGACCCGGTCCTGGTCATCCCCGTGGTGGTCTTCGAGGGCGTCGCGTTCGCCCTCCTGGGCCCGGCCCTCTACGCAGTCGTGGCCCGCGGCACGCCGGCCGGCCGTTCGGCGACGACGCAGGGCGTCTTCGGTGCGGCCGGGACGCTGGGGATGATCGTGGCCTCGATCGTCGCCGGGGCGCTCTTCACGTTGGATCTGCACCTGCCGTTCTACACGTTCGCGACCGTGATGGTTGCCGCGCTTGTCGGCGGGCTCGCGATTGGCAGAGGCGCCCTGCACCTCCCGGCCGGCGGGCCGGACCGCGGGGCGCCCGGCCACGCGGCGCCGGACCACGGGGTGCCGGACCGCGAGGCGCCCGACAGTGCGCCGCCGGACGGCGGGGTACCGGACCGCGCGCCGCCCGCCCCATCCCCAACCGTCGCCGCTGCGAGGGAACCGCGATGAGCGCCACGGACTGGCGTGACGCCGACCCGGCCGACCTCTCCCCGGTCGTCCTGGTCACCGGCGGCTTCCTTACGACGCCCGGCTGGTACCGGCCCCTGGCGGCGGCACTTCGCGGCCGCGGCGCGGCGGAGGTCGTCATCGCCCCGGTCTACCCGCCGGACTGGATGCTCTGCGCCGTGCGCGGCCTGGGACCCGTGACGACGCGCGTCGGCCGGGCGCTGCTGCGCGCCGGCGAGGTGAGCGCCGCCGATCCGGCCAGCCGCGGCGCGCCGATCCTGTACATCGGGCACAGCGCCGGGGGGATCGTGGGGCGGCTCCTCACCTCGCCGGAACCGTTCGAGGGCCGTCGCCTGGGGGCGAGCGGCCGGATCGGCGCCCTCGTGACGCTCGGGACGCCGCACCTCGTCGGCGACGACGCGCGCTGGGGCGGCCGCGTCGCGACTGCGGGCGCCCGGTTCGCCAACCGGCACGTCCCGGGAGCCTGCTTCGCCCCCACGACGGCGTACCTGGCCGTCGCCTCGCGCCACGTCGTCGGGAGCGAGGAGGCCCAGGACGGCCGCTCCGGCTTCATGCGCCGCCTCTACGAGGAGGTCCACCCCGCGCCCGACCAGCCGATCGTGGCCGGGGACGGGCTGGTGCCGGTCGCCTCAGCGCTCCTACCCGGGGCCCGCCACCTCGTCCTCGACGACGCCGTCCACGGACCGGGCGTGCACGCCCCGTGGTACGGCGGGGAGGGGCAGCTGGACGCGTGGTGGCCCGTCGCCCTGGAGGTCTGGCGGGACGCCCTGCGGGCCCGACAGGCCCTGCGGGCGCGGTAGGGGCTCAGCCGTCGGGCCGGAGGCCGGCGACACCATCGTCGCGGGGTCGGTCGTCGAACGCGATCTCCAGCGCCGCCCGCATCATCGTCACGACCCGCTCCGCGGCCAGCTCGCCGCGCGTGAGCCAGGCGGCAGCAGAGGAGGCGCTCGCCGTCGCGGCAGACGGCATTGGCGGCGACGCGCACGAGGCGGGCGACCCCGTCGGCGTCCGCGAGCGCGAAGTCGCGTTCCGACCAAGGGGTCATGGCGCGCAGCATCGCGGGTTCCTCGTCGAGCGTTCCGCCCCGCCCCGCCGCGGCCAAGCGCCCCGCCCCGCCGCGGCCTCCGTGACTCTCGGGCAATGATCCGCGGGTTCGGAGGCGCCCGCGCCGCGGGGCGGCAGCCCAAAGCCGCGCGGCGTCGCCCGCGCGTCGTATGCCCCGGCCCAATCACGCACGGCCGAGCCGGGCCGCGCGGCGCCGCCGACGGTCGTTACGGCTGCCGGCCGCCTCTCGGTTGCCGCGACCAGCGGCGAACTCACGAATCATCGACTCTTGGGCAACGGACTCACGTCGGCGGATCGGGCAGCGCCTCGGCGGGCGCCTCCCCGCCTGCGCCCGAACCACAACCTTCACGCGAACGTGAAGGTTGTGCGATCATCCGGCAATGTCCCGTCCCTCCGCCGCGGACCAGCCCGCGCCTGCCGCGGACCAGCGAGCTCTTGCCGCAGACCAGCCCGCGCCTTCCACGGACCAGCCCGCGCCTTCCGCGGAGCCGTCTGCGCCCGCCTCCCCCCGCCTCCTCCGGATCCAGGAGGTGGCAGCCGGGACCGGCCTTACGCCGCGCTCCATCCGCTACTACGAGGAGATCGGGCTCCTCCGGCCGGCCGCCCGCTCGCAGGGCGCCTACCGCCTCTACGACGCGTCCGACCTGGAGCGCCTCGGGTTCATCCGCGAGCTGCGGGACGACGCGGGCTTCAGCCTGGCCGAGATAGCGCTCCTGCTCGAGGACGAAGAGGCCCGCATCCGTGATCGCGAGCGCTTCCGGGTGACCGGCCGGCCGGCCGAAAAGCGGGCGATCCTGCGCGACCTCATCGCCCGCATGGACCGCCAGGTGGCGACCCTGGAGGAGAAGGCGGACCGCCTTCGGGCGATGCTGGAGGCCGCCGAGACGCGCCGGGCGCACCTGCGCGCCCACCTCGCCGAGGTGGAGGGCGGCGCGCCGGCGCACGTCCCGGGTGCGCCGCACGCGGAGACGGGCCCTTGATGGCCCGCCGCGTCGGTGGGGCCAGCGCTCTGCGCGCCCTACGCCACCGCAACTTCCGCCTCTTCTTCGGCGGCCAGGCGATCTCGCTGGCCGGCTCGTGGATGCAGTCGGTGGCCCAGGCGTGGCTGGTCCTGACCCTGACCAACGACCCACTCATCCTGGGCGTCGTCGCCGCCGCGCAGTGGACGCCGGTTCTCCTCCTGGGGCTCTTCGGGGGCCTCATCGCCGATGCCCTGCCCAAGCGCCCGACGCTCATCGCCCTCGAGGCGGTCATGGCGACGCTGGCATTGGTGCTCGGCGTCCTCACCCTGGCCGGCGTCGTCGAAGTCTGGATGATCCTGGTCCTCGCGATCCTCCTCGGCTGCGTGAACGCGATCGAGATGCCGGTCCGCCAGGCGTTCGCCGTGGAGATGGTGGGACGGGCCGACGTCGTCAACGCGATCGCCCTCAACTCGGCCACCTTCAACGCCGCCCGGGTGGTCGGGCCGGCCGTGGCCGGCCTCACGATCGCGGCCTTCGACATCTCGATCGCCTTCTTCGTCAACGGCGCCAGCTTCCTGGCAGTGATCGTCGGGCTCCTCCTGATGCGCCCGGAGGAACTGCAGGCGCCGCCGCCCATGCGCCGCCCGCGTACCGTCCGCGCCGTCCTGGCCGCGGTAGGGGAGGGGATCACCTACGCCCGGCGCACGCCCGCGGTGCTCCTGCCGGTCGTCGTCGTGGGCCTCGCCGCCACTATCGGGATGAACTTCCAGGTGACGATCCCGCCGTTCGCCCGGGACGTTCTCGCCGGCGACGCCGCGGCGTTCGGCTTCCTTATGACCGCGAGCGGCCTGGGGTCCGTTCTCGCCGCGCTCTACCTGGCGACGCGCCCCCGCCCCAGCGCATGGGCGATCGCCGTCGGGGCCACGATGCTCGGCGCCGGCCTCCTGCTCACGGCGGTCCTGCCGGCCTACGCGGTGGCGATGCCGGCCCTGGCGGTCGCCGGCTTCGGCGCGATCTGGATGGCGGCGAACGGCAACACCCTGATCCAGGCAACCGTGCCGGACGAGCTCCGCGGCCGCGTCATCAGCGTCTACACGACTGTCTTCGCCGGCTCCACGCCGATCGGCGCCCT
>JAZDPM010000046.1:0-2613 GCA_043797725.1 Chloroflexota bacterium | reverse complement strand
GTCGTGCGCAGGTAGAACTGGGGCCGGTAGCCGTTGTAGAACGGGGTGTGCCGGCCGCCCTCCTCCTTGGTCAGGACGTAGACGCGGGCGGTGAACCTCGTGTGCGGCTTGATGCTCCCGGACTTGGCCAGGACCTGGCCGCGCTCGATGTCGTCGCGCTCGATACCGCGCAGGAGGCAGCCGACGTTGTCGCCGGCGCGTCCCTCGTCGAGGAGCTTCTTGAACATCTCGACGCCGGTGACCACGATCTTGCGGGTCGGGCGGATGCCCACGATCTCAACCTCGTCGCCGACCTTGACGATGCCGCGCTCGATGCGCCCGGTGGCGACGGTGCCCCGGCCCTTGATCCCGAAGACGTCCTCGACGGGCATGAGGAAGGGCTTGTCGACGGCGCGCTCGGGGGTCGGGATGTAGGAGTCGACCGCGTCCATCAGCTCCTGGACGCAGGCGAAGGCGGGGTCGTCGATGCCGCCGGAGGCCTCGAGGGCCTTGAGGGCGGAGCCGCGGATGACCGGGATGTCGTCGCCCGGGAAGTTGTACTTGGACAGGAGCTCGCGGACCTCGAGCTCGACGAGGTCGAGGAGCTCGGGATCGTCGACCGCGTCGACCTTGTTGAGGAAGACGACCATGTAGGGCACCTCGACCTGGCGGGCCAGGAGGATGTGCTCCCGGGTCTGGGGCATCGGGCCGTCGGTCGCGGCCACGACGAGGATCGCCCCGTCCATCTGGGCTGCGCCGGTGATCATGTTCTTGATGTAGTCGGCGTGGCCCGGGCAGTCGACGTGCGCGTAGTGGCGGGCGTCGGTCTGGTACTCGACGTGGGCGATCGCGATCGTGATGCCCCGCTCGCGCTCTTCGGGGGCGTTGTCGATCGTGTCGAACGCGCGGTACACGGACCCGCCCTTCAGAGCGAGGTACTTCGTGATCGCCGCGGTCAGCGACGTCTTCCCGTGGTCGATGTGACCGATCGTGCCGATGTTGACGTGCGGCTTGGTCCGCTCGAACTTCTTCTTCGCCACGTGCGCGTCTACCTACTTCTGGGGGCTGAGTGAAGTGATGGAGCCCAGAATGGGACTTGAACCCATGACCTCATCCTTACCAAGGATGTGCTCTGCCAGCTGAGCTATCTGGGCCCGGGGATCCGGTGCCGATACGGTGGTGGGCAGGAGAGGAATCGAACCTCTACAGTCGAAGACGGCTGATTTACAGTCAGCTGAGCTCACCACCTGCTCAACCTACCCACGGAGAGCCTCGTCCGAGCGGGCTGCGGCACCCGTGGTGACCCGAACGAGCAAGTTGTTCAGTTGGAGCCGACGACGGGACTCGAACCCGGAACCGGCGGTTTACAAAACCGCTGCTCTACCAATTGAGCTACGTCGGCGGGCGCAGGAGAACACCGCAGTCGTCTCCGAGGCGCCCGTCATCATATTCGGGCGAGCGGACGACGGTCAAGCGTGCTCGATCCCGGTGTCCTCGATCCCGGTCCCGGAAGCCGGCTCTTCCGCAGCTCCACCTGGGCCGGCCGGGCCCTCGGGTGAAGCGTCGGCCGGGCCCGGCGACCCTTCGGCGGCCGTCCGCTCGTCCATCTCGCGCTGCGCGGCCGATTCGAGGACGAGAACCGACCCCGCGACGGCGGCGTTGAGCGATTCGATCCGGCCGCGCATGGGGATCCGGACGAGGAGGTCGCAGCGCCGGCGGATCGCGGGGGCCAGGCCGCGGCCCTCGCTCCCGACCACCAGGACGAGCGGCCCCCGGAGATCGGCGTCGCGGTAGGTCAGGGAGGCCCCGGCGTCCGTCCCGACGACCCGAAGGCCCCGGACGTGCAGGTCGGCCAACGTGCCGGGGAGGTCGTCGATCGGGGCCAGCAGGAGGTGCTCCGTGGCGCCTGCCGACGCCTTGATCGCGGCGGGCGTGAGCGGAGCCTGGCGGCGGGTGGGGAAGATCACCCCGTGGACCCCGGCGGCCTCGGCGCTGCGCAGGAGGGCCCCCACGTTCTGGGGATCCTCCAGCGAATCGAGGGCGAGGACGAAGGCCGGTTCGCCGCGCTCGATCGCACGGGCGAGAACGTCGGCGACCGCGGCCAGGGGACGGGCCGCCACGACGAGGGCAACTCCCTGGTGTCCGTCGAACCCGGTGACCGCGGTGAGCGAGCCGCCCTCGATCTCGATGACCGGGATCCGAAGGGTCGTGGCGTGGAGGACGAGTCGTTCCAGCGCGTCGCGGCGCCCCGGCGTGACGAGCAGCCTCAGCGCCTGCCGGCCCGCCACGAACGCCTCTTCAACCGGATGGCGCCCGGCCACGACCTCCTCGCCCTCGCCGAGGCTCGCCTCCGGCGGGAGTGCGACCGGGGCCGGGCGTGCCGGCGGGCCGGCCCACGGTCGTGGCACCGGACGTGCCGGCGGGCCGGCCCATGGTCGTGGCACCGGGCGTGCCGGCGGCCCGGCCCGCGGCCGGGGCGCGTGGCCGGGGCCGGCAGGACGCCCCGGAGAAGGGGTCCAGGGCCGGTCGCCCGGCGGGGCCCACGACGATCCCGGGCGCGACCGGGCCGGCGGGCGCTGGGCCGGCGGGCGCTGGGCCGGCGGGCGATCGTCGTCCTGCCCGCGGCGCGGCGGT
>JAZDPM010000023.1:0-4591 GCA_043797725.1 Chloroflexota bacterium | reverse complement strand
CCGTCGGGCGGCGACGCGGCCCGCGCGTGCCGCCGGTCCCCCGGCCGCAGTCGGAGCGTCGCGCTCGTCGGAGCGTAGCGCGCCGCGCAGCGGCCCGCGCGTGCCGTTCGGCCGGACCTATCCTGCCGTCATGCGCGTCATCCACTCGCCGCTGCACCACCTCCACGAGCCGCCGTTCGAGGTCTTCAGCGGCCACCCCGGGCCGGCCTGGGAGGTGGCGGCCCGGGCGGAGACGATCCGGGCCGCCCTCGCAGCGGACCCGGCATTCTCCCTGGAGCTCCCGGCGGAGCACGGGCTGGAGCCCGCCCTCGCGGTCCACGACCCGGGGCTCGTCCGCTTCCTGGCGGAGGCGTGGGACGCCTGGAGGGAGGCTGGCCAGGAGGGCGACGCCTACATGGCCGACAGCTTCGCGCACGCGGACCTGCTGGCGCCGGACGGCGGAGGGGCGCGGCCGGTTGCGGAGCCGCGCGCGCCGGGCGGACGGATCGGGTACTGGTGCTTCGACACGGCGACGGCGATCACCGTGGGCGCGTGGCCAGCCGCCCGCGCCGCGCTGGACGTGGCGCTCTCAGCGGCGGACGCGGTCCTGGCCGGAGAGCCGGCCGCCTACGGACTCTGCCGCCCGCCGGGCCATCACGCGGGACGCTCGTTCTTCGGCGGCTACTGCTACCTCAACAACGCGGCGATCGCCGCCGAGCGCCTGGTGCGGGCCGGGGCTGGCCGGGTCGGCATCCTGGACGTGGACTTCCACCACGGAAACGGGACGCAGCAGATCTTCTGGGAGCGCCCCGACGTCCCCTATGCGTCACTCCACGGCGATCCCGACCGCGTCTACCCGTACTTCACCGGCCGCGTCGAGGAGACGGGCGGCGGCGCGGGCCGGGGGGCGACCTTCAACGAGCCGCTTCCCGCCGGAACGGGCGACGCCGCGTGGCTGGCCGCCCTCGACCGGGCCCTCGACTGGCTCACCGGGCGCCACGATGGGCTGCTCGTCGTCAGCCTGGGGATCGACACCTACGGCCTGGATCCGCTCTGCGACTTCGCCCTCACGACGCCCGCCTACCACGAGGCCGGCCGGCGCGTCGCCGCCAGCGGAGCGCGCCTCGTCGTCCTCCAGGAAGGCGGCTACTTCATCGACGACCTGGGCGAGAACGTCCGCCAGTGGCTGCGGGGCGCCGCGGGGCTCGCCCCGGACCTCGCCGCCGCGTCGGCGACCGGCGCGGGCGCCTGACCACGCCGCGATCCGGCCGGGAACCCCTATCCGGGCCGGACGGGCCCCCCGCGCGGGGCCGGCTCCCGACCCGCAGGCGCTTCCGGTCCGGCTGACTCGCCGGCGAGCCAGCCGCGCAGGCTTCCGCGCCACAGGGCCCGGGCATGAAACGAGCCGCCGGGATCGATGCCCTCGATCCCGCCTGCTCGAACGAGCGTCTCCAGGAGCGGCGCCAGCTGGGAACCGTAGACGTGCATACATGGTTCGGGCCGCACGCCCGGCCAGGAGTAGCTGGAGACCACCGTCCGCCGCTCGTCGGTCGGGATCTCCGCGGGCACCTTGTCCCAGGCCGGATCGTCGGGTCCGAACTCCCACTGGTCGAGGCTGCCCTGCGGGATGCCCTCCACGCCCCGGACCACCCGGGGCTCCACGTCGAGCAGGTACGGGTCGACGACGAGGTCGCAGATGACGGCGTGCTCCGGCATGAGCCGGATCCACGCGTTGGGCACCAGGGGCACGGCCGCATCGTGGCGCTGGGTGGCATCCACGAGGATGTCCGTGATCGCCAGGCGGCGGCGCAGGTAGGCGGCGTCGCGCGTGAGGTTGCGGCCGGTGGTCACGACTTCCACGCCGGGAAGGCCGAGGCGCATGAACGCCTCGTTGCGGGCGTCGTCGCCGTACTTGGTGGCGAACTCCACCGCATGCTTGCCCACCTGGCCCGCGCCCATGATGGTGACGCGGACGGGGCCGCGATCACGCTGGAGGAGGTCGGGCCAGCCCCGCTCGAGGGCCGCGAACGCGGCGGCAACGCCGTTCCAGGCCACGCTCCGGAGGTTCTCCACCAGCCGGCGGCCATCGTCCCCGGTGATCATGTCGAGCGCGACGGCCTCGATCCCCAGGTCCTGCAGGAGGCGCACGCGGGCCGGCCGCGTCGGGAAGTGGAGCATCGAGACGAGGGTCGCGCCGCGCCGGATCTTCTCGAACCGTCCGTCCGGGGCACGGAGAACGACGACCACGTCCTGGCGGTAGGTGGTCTCCTCGTCGGTCACGTGGACGTCCGGGGAGAGCGCCGTGTAGTCGACGTCGGAGTAGCCCATCCCCGACCCGATCCCGGACTCCAGGTAGACCTCGGCGCCGATCGCGGTGAGGAGCCCCACGAGGGGCGGCAGGAAGTCCCGACGCTCCCCGGGCTCCTTGTGCATGCGCGGGAAGCCGATGGTCATCCGGGGTGGCGATCGGTCCGCCATGGCAGGGCCCTCCGCTGTGCCGGGCGGGCCGGGGAGCCGTGTCCGAGCCGCCCCTGCACCGGTCCGTCGATCCTCGACCGAGGGGCGCGCCGCCGTCGAGTGACCACCGGCCCCCCGGGGCGGGCCCCCCGGCCCGATCGGCCACGCCGTCGTCCATTACGATACGCTCAGGTTCGGCGTCGACTTCCTGGTCGTCCTCATCGTCATCCTCGCCGTCGTCATCGTCTGGCGCGGCCCCAGGATGCTGCCGAAATGGGGCGAGATGCTGGGACGGGGCGTCAAGGCGACCCGCAAGGAGGTCGGCGACCTCCAGGACGACCCGGCGAAGCGCGACGAGGGCACGCCGCCCCCGGCCTGAGGCTCCGGTCGGGGCACGATCGGCCCTTCGCGGCGCCGGTCCGGAATCCGCGCCCGTCGCCTGCCGTGCGGTCGCCCGGGAATGGTTCGTGGACGAACAGTTAGTGTGCTAATGTTCGTGCGACATGGGCCATCCCGCCGGCGGCCGCTCCCACCTGCTCGACCTCCAGGGCGTCGACCCCGGCTCGGCGCGCGTCTTCGGAGCGTTGATTCGGGCGATGCACCTCCACCGCCAGCTGATGCTGCACGTGTTCGCCGGGCAGCAGACACCGCCCGGCCAGGCCATGTGCCTGCGGATCGTCGCCGCCCACGACGGGGCGACCCAGCGCGAGATCGGGGGGATGCTGCACCTTGCCGCCCCGACCGTGACCTCGATGCTCAAGCGCATGGAGCGCAACGGGACGATCGCCCGCGAGTCCGACCCGGACGACCAGCGCGTCACGCGCGTGCGCCTCACGCCGGCCGGCCAGGCGTTGGACGGCGAGCTGCGCGGGATCCTGGCCCACAGCCTCGGGCAGATCCTGGACTCGATGACCGACGATGATCGCCGCCAGCTCGCCCGCCTCCTCGACGCCCTGGCGGAGCGCATCGAGGTCGCGCTCACCGATGGGGCGCCGGCGACCGTCGGCGAGCACGCCCGGTGATCCGCCTTTTCGCCGTCTTCCTCCGCCCCTACTGGCGCTCGCTCACCCTGGTGATCGGTCTCCTCCTCGTCCAGGCGCTGGCCAACCTCTACCTCCCCGAGCTCAACGCCGAGATCATCAACAACGGGGTCGCGAAGGGCGACACGGACTACATCCTGCGGTCCGGCGCGGTGATGCTCGGCGTGACCTTCCTCCTCGGGATCGCCTCCATCGTGGGTGTCTATTTCGGCGCGCGGACGGCGATGGCCTTCGGGCGCGACGTCCGCAGCGCGATCTTCCGGGCGGTCCAGACCTTCGCCCAGACCGAGGTCAACCGGTTCGGGACGGCCTCGCTCATCACCCGCAACACGAACGACGTCCAGCAGGTCCAGATGGTCGTCCTGATGGGCCTGACGGTCCTCATCTCCGCCCCCATCCTCACGATCGGCGGCGTGATCATGGCCCTCCGCCAGGACGTGCCCCTCTCGGGCCTCCTGGTCGTCATCGTCCCGGTCATGGCCCTGGTGATCGGGACCCTTCTGGCCCGCGCCATTCCCCTCTTCCGGGCGATGCAGACAAGGCTGGACCGGATCAACCAGGTGATGCGGGAGACGCTGGCGGGAATCCGGGTGATCCGCGCCTTCGTGCGAACCGACTACGAGGAGCGCCGGTTCGACGCTGCGAACGTCGACCTGACCGAGACGGCGCTCCGCGTCAACCGGCTCTTCGCGGTCATGATCCCGGCCCTCATGGCGATCATGAACCTCTCGATCGTCGCGATCATGTGGTTCGGGGCCATGCGCGTGGACGGCGGCGAGATGCCCATCGGCAACCTGACGGCCTTCCTCCAGTACCTCATGCAGATCCTCTTCGCGATCATGATGGCCGTCGTCATGTTCGTCATGGTTCCCCGGGCGGCGGTCTCCGCAGACCGCATCCAGGAGGTCCTGACCGCCGTCCCGTCGGTTCGCGACCCCGACGACCCGGCGCCCGCCCCGCCGGCACGCGGGCAGGTAGAGTTCCGTGACGTGGAGTTCCGCTACCCGGGCGCCGAGGACCCCGTCCTCCGCGGGATCTCCTTCACGGCCGGCCCCGGCGAGACGACGGCGATCGTGGGCAGCACCGGCAGCGGCAAGTCCACCCTGGTCAACCTG
>JAZDPM010000329.1:0-4658 GCA_043797725.1 Chloroflexota bacterium | reverse complement strand
CCTCATCCGCGAGGCCGTCGAACGCACGTACGGCACTGCCCTGGTGCCGACGCGCGCCCAGCTCGTGGAGCGGGCCCTCTCCGCGGTGGGGTGCGGGCACTCCGGGCTCGGGGACGTCTCGGATCGGCATGACGACTACCTCGACGAGATCTACGGCTCGTGACGGAGTTCGTCGACACCTCGGCCTTCTTTGCCCTCCTCGACACCGACGACGCCCACCACGCGCGCGCCCGTGCCCACCTCCGGGAGATGCTGGCGACCGGGATCGACCTTCTGACGCACGAGTACGTCGTGGTCGAGTCGACGGCGCTCATCCAGCGGCGGCTGGGTCTCGGCGCCCTGCGCCGGTTCGTCGACGACCTCCTCCCGCTCGTGGAGGTCGCCTGGATCGACGCGGGCATCCACGTCGAGGCCCGCGAGGCTCTCCTGGCCGCCGGGCGACGCAACCTGTCCCTGGTTGACTGGACGAGCTTCCTCGTGATGCGCCGGCACGGTGTCCGGCGGGCCTTCACGTTCGACCCCGACTTCGGCGCGGAAGGGTTCGATGTGGTCCCGGCGAGCTGACGGCGCGGCCTCCGCGCGCACGCGGGCCGACTGTGAAGCGCCCGTTCGCGCCCAGGGGCCGGGCCGATCGCGCGGGCAGGCGCCCGAGGGCGCTCTCGCCCGGCATCACTCGATTGCGATCCGCTCCTCGCCGGCGTACACGTTGAAGCCGCCGCCCCGGACGAACCCGACCAGGGTCAGGCCCAGCCGCTCCGCGGCCGAGACGGCGAGATCGGTCGGCGCCTTGCCGGCGGCCACGACCGGGATCCCGGCCACCGCCGCCTTCTGGACGATCTCGAAGCTGACGCGTCCGGAGACCGCGAGGATCCGGTCGTGGAGCGGCAGGTCCCCGGCGAGCGCGGCCGAGCCGATCAGCTTGTCGAGGGCGTTGTGGCGGCCGACGTCCTCGCGCACGGCCAGGAGCGCCCCGCCGGCATCGAAGAGCCCGGAGGCATGGAGCCCGCCGGTCTGGTCGAACACCGCCTGGCCGGCGCGGAGGCGGTCCGGCAGCGCGGCGATGACGGCGGCGTCCACGCGCGGCCCGGGAGGCAGCGGGGAGCAGCGGACCGCGACGTCGTCGAGGGAGGCCTTGCCACAGATCCCGCAGCTGGCCGAGGCGACGAACGCCCGGGCCGGCACGGCCCCGGGGTCGAAGCGGCGGGCGATCCGGACGATGAGCTCGTTCTCCGGGGTGGCAACGCCGGCCGGGTCGCCGACCTCCACGGTCAACCCGACGAGATCTGGCGGGGCGAGGAGTCCCTCGCTCACGAGGAAGCCGACCGCCAGCTCGGCGTCGCAACCCGGCGTCCGCATCGTGACGGCCACGTCCACGGGCTCCTGCCCGGGGCCGGCGACGCGGATCGCCATCGGCTCCTCGCCCACCAGGTGGTCAGGGCGCCGCTCCGCGGTGCCCGCGCGCACCACCAGGACGTCGCGGACCGTCGTGGCGCGGTCGTCGGGAGGGAGCGGGAGCGGAGGGGTCATGGAGCCCGGAGTCTAGCGGAGGCGTCGCCGCAGGCCGGCAGGCATGGGGCCGGCCACGGTCACGGCCGGGAGGGTTCGGGAGAATCGAAACGACCCCGGGGTGTCCCGGGGCCGTGCCGATGGCGGCGCGTTCGCGCCGGCGTGCTAGGCGCGCCGGAGGGCGAAGCAGTCGCTGCAGTAGACGGGCTTGCCGCTCGTCGGGCGGAAGGGCACCTGGGCGTCCTTGCCGCAGGACGAGCAGGTCGCGGTGAACATCTCGCGGGGGCCGCGGTTGCCGTAGCCACCGTCGCCGCCGTAGCTGTTGCCGCCGCCGTAGCCGCCGCCGCCGCCGTAGCTGTCGCCGCCGCGGTTGCCGTAGCCGGAACCGCCCGAGTCACCACGGGACGCCTTGCGGCTGGCGCGGCACGAGCCGCAGCGGCGCGGCTCGGTGAATTGCCGGGTAGCGTAGAACTCCTGCTCCCGCGCGCTGAAGACGAACTCCTGGCCACAGTCGGCACAGGTGAGGACCTTGTCCGAATACAAGAAAAACCGCTCCTTGCTCTCGCCGGCTTCCGCGACCCTTGACCGTTGATCCTCGCGGGAGCCCGTGAGTTTGGGAGCGATCGTGTTGCGCCGAACGTATGACCCCGCACCATGCGGGGATGTACCGGGCAACAGTAGCCGATCACCCCGCACATGGGAAGAGGGGATTCGGCGAGGACCGTTCGGATGCCCGGGGGATCCGATCGTCCCCGTGGTACCGTCGGTTCGTGGACGCCCCCGAGAGCATCGTCCGCGCCGACCGGACGTCGGGCCTCGTCGGCCGCGACGGCCCGGGAGATCTCGCCTGAGCAGAGCGCGGCGGATCCGCCGACGGCTCCTCCTCGTGGCGGGTGCGGTCGTCGCCGGCGCGGCCCTCGGGTTCTTGCTCAGCGTCGTCCAGTTCGGTGGCTGGGAGCGCTGGCTCGGGCGCCACGGGATCGTCCCCGGGTACGGCGACCTTGGGCGGGCGGTTCCCGCACTCGAGGGGCGCCACCTCTACCTCGACTGCCGGGGTGTCGGCTCCCCGACCGTCGTCCTCGAGGCCGGGATGGGAATGGACGCCCGATCCTGGGGCCTGGTCTTCCCGCGGCTCGCGGGCTCGACGCGGACGTGCGCCTACAGCCGGGCGAATCGCTGGGGCAGCGACCCCCGCGGCTCGCACACGCTGGCCCAGGCGGCCGCCGACCTGCGCGCTGCCCTGGCGGCCGCCGCCGAGCGACCGCCGTACGTGCTCGTCGGGCACTCCCTGGGCGACACCTACATCCGGGTCTTCGCCGGGCGCAACCCCGCCGACGTCGCGGGGCTGGTCCTCGTCGATGGGTTCGCGCCGGATCGCTTCCGCCGCCTGATCGCTCTCGCGCCGCCGGACCTGGCGGAGCGCTGGCGGGCGAACCTCGACGCGAACATCCGCTCGGTCGAGGCGGTCGAGCGACTCGCCTGGGCCGCCTCGGAGGTGGAGCTGGCGGCGGTCGACCTCGGCGACATGCCGGTCGAGGTGGTCGTGGTGCCCCAGCCGTTCGCCGTGGATCCGCACGTCCCGGATGGCGACCGAGCCCGCCTGGAGGCGGCCTGGCGGGAGGGGAACGCGACCTTCTCCGCCCGCACGCGGGTCACCCTCGCCGAGGGCGCGGGCCACCTCGTCCAGTGGGACCGCCCGGAGCTGGTGATCGAAGCTGCCGAGCGGCTCGTGGCCGCCGCGCGGGCAGCTGAGCCAGCCGTCGGATCAGGCGGGCGTGGCCCCGGCAGCCCACGCCGCCGCGGCCACGATCACGGTCACCTGGATCGCGACGTGGTACGCCGCCGATGCCCAGATCGCGCCCGTTCGCCAATTGAGCCAGCCGAAGACGAGGCCGCCGCCGAGCGTCGAGAGGGCCTCCAGGTCGGGCTTCCCGATGTGGATCATCACGAAGGGGACGACGGCCACGATCACGCCGAACGGCCCGATCGCGCGGAGGAGCGTGAACATGAGGAAGCCGCGCAGGAGGAACTCCGTCGGGACGAGGTCGAGGACGTTCGTCAGGAGGACCCCGGGCACGGTCGTCATCGACGGGCCGTACCAGTCCCGCATGGCCGGGACGGCCGCGATCAGGGCGATGACGGGCACCGTGACGAGGGTGGCGAACCCGCCCAGGAGAACGCCCCGGCGGACGTCACCGCGTCCAAGACCGTACCGCCGCGGATCCTCGCGAAGGGCGAGGAGGATCCCCAAAGGCAGAAGCCCGAAGAGGACGAGCCGCTCGATCCCCTGGTTCCGCAGGCTCCGCGGGTCGATGGGCCCGAACCTGGGCAGCACGTCGTAGTTGCGGTCCAGCATGAAGAGCGCGCAGGTGAGAAGCAGGAACGCGGCGGCCAGCGCCGGCACCCGCAGACCCAGGAGGTTCAGCTCGGCCCGATCGCGGGCGCCCGCCGGCGTGGGCGGCGGGTCGCCGACGAGGAGATCGACAAGGCGGGCACGGAGGGTCACGGCGGGACAGGCTACCAGCCGGGCGGGAGGGGCCGTTCGGCCCGGGCGAGCGGGGTGGACCGGCGGATGCCGCGGGGCACCAAGGCGAACGACAATGGATCGCTCCCGGAGGTGGCGGCATGACGCTCGAAGCGGCGGTCCCGGGGCGACCGCCCCGGCTCGGCATCTCGTGGGACGAGGCCGCGCGCCACGTGGAGCACCTCGGCTTCCTCGACGTGAACGGCACGGCCCCCCAGGCGCCGGGCGGCGCCAACCTCGTCGTCGCCCTGCGCGAGCGCCCCACCCTGACCCATTTCGACCCCGAGCGCGTCGAGCACTGGGTCGCCTCGGGAGGCCGAGGGCGGCCCCAGGAGGTCACCCGGACGACGCTGCTGCCCCTTGAGCGGCCCTTCTCGTGGGGCACGATCCGGGTCGTGGACCGGCTGGAGGTCTTCAACTCGTTCCTCACCTTCGGAGGAACCGTGCGCGCGGTGGCCCGGGACCCGGCGACGATCCTCGTCGTCCTCTCCTCGCATGCGCCGATCCTCCGCTCCACGGGCCACAGCCAGGGCGTGGACCTCTCGACCGGCGAGGTCGGGGCATTCTTCGCCCGGATGATGATCCCCATCGACTTCACGCCGGGAGCCGAGACGCGGATCGCGGCGGC